>CAZSRN010000004.1:0-30237 GCA_964609115.1 uncultured Veillonellaceae bacterium
CGGGTCTGACTCTCAGCCGGCCGCTCCGGCTCCCCTAGCTTCACTTCTTTTATTATGCGATTCTATCTTATCACTTCGGAATCGGTTCAGCAAGGTGGTCGACTTCGCGTAAAACAGACCATATTTCGCGACTGATGCGCTCATTGCCCGCGATAATGGAAATTTTGCGGTCATTGCGGAAGGGCCATACCACACCGCCGGCTTCTTTCACCACCAGCATGGCTGCCGCTGCGTCCCATGGCGACAGATTCATTTCCCAGAATCCGTCGAAAGCGCCGGAGGCCACGCTGGCCAAATCATAGGCCGCCGAACCCATGCGCCGAATCGCTCGTGTCCGGGGCAACATCGCCGTAAAATAGTCGATATTGTTTAACGGGTGGGTCGCAACGTCATAGGGAAAACCCGTTGCCAGCACGCATTCCATCAGGTTGCTCTTATCGCCGACTTGCAACCGCTTCCCGTTAAGATAGGCGCCTTGTCCCCGAATCGACGTAAACATTTCATTGGTCACCGGCTCGTATACAATACCCAGCACCGCTTCCCGGCAGTGTTCGAGTGCAATGGATACCGCAAAAATCGGCAACCCCTGTGCATAGTTCGTCGTTCCGTCCACCGGATCGATTACCCAGCGATACTCTGAATGCTGACCGGATTCACCGGATTCTTCCGCCAGAATCGCATGGTCGGGATACTCTTGACGCAAATAGCCGACAATCATCTCATCTGACCGGCGGTCAATTTCCGTTACCAGATCGATCGTTGTAGATTTGCAGTCCATTTGCAGATCGCGGCGGCCCAGATTCTCACGCTGCATCGCCCCAACTTGCCGGGCCACCCCTTGCATCGCTTCCGCCGCTTTTTCCAGAGAAAACACTATTTTGCAGACCTGCGGGCAATCAATTCGATTTCAACTTGAGCGCCGAGGGGAAGACCGGCGACAGCCACCGTGGAACGGGCCGGATAAGGAGTGGAGAATTTCGAGGCATAGACTTTGTTCATGGCGGCAAAATTGCCCATATCCGTCAAAAACACATTGGTCTTAACGACATCGGTTTCTGTCAACCCTGCAGCTTCCAACACTCCAAACAAGTTCTTGAAAGATTGTTCCGTCTGGGCAGCGATGTCTCCCTCAACGAGTTTGCCTGTAGCAGAGTCCAGCGGAGTCTGCCCGGAAATAAAAATCAGATCGCCCGCTTCCACTGCGTGGGAATAGGGTCCCACCGCCGTTGCGCCCGCGGCGGTAAATGCTTTTCTTGACATCGTTCATCGCTCCTTCATGGGTTCTTTTTACCCATTATATTCGATTTATACTACTTTGTTTGTCCAATCTTCGACATTCCAAATCTCGCTGACCCAGTCCTCGTAAAAATCGGGTTCATGAGACACCAACAGGATCGTGCCCTTGAATTCCATAAGCGCTCGCTTCAGTTCCGCTTTGGCCTCCTGGTCCAGATGGTTGGTGGGCTCGTCGAGAACCAACCAGTTCACTTCCTTCAGCATCAACTTACACAGCCGGACCTTGGCATTTTCGCCGCCGCTCAGCACCTGCATCTGGCTGGTGATGTGCTCATTCGTCAAGCCACAACGCGCCAACGCCGCCCGGACTTCGCCGTTGCCGAGGCCCGGAAACTCCTGCCAGACCTCTTCCATTGCCGTATTGGTATTGTCGCGGCCCGATTCCTGTTCAAAATACCCGGGGTATAAAAACTCGCCGAGATGAACTTTACCCGCAAACGCCGGAATCTGCCCCAGCAATGTTTTCAGCAGGGTCGTTTTGCCCAGACCATTGACTCCACGAATGGCAACTTTTTTACCCCGTTCGAGCGACAATCCCACCGGGCGGGTCAATGCCTCTTCGTAACCCAGTACAAGATTTTCCGCCTCTACAATAACTCTCCCCGGTGTCCGCGCCTCCCGGAACTGGAAAGTCGGCTTTGGCTTTTCTTTCGGTTTCTCTACAACTTCCATTTTATCGAGCCATTTCTGGCGGCTGTTGGCCATGCCTCTCGTGGCAACGCGAGCCTTGTTGCGGGCAATAAAATCTTCCAGTCGTTCCACTTCCTGCTGTTGTCTTTCATACGCCCGGTTTTCCTGATTCTTTTTAATGGCATGCAATTGCTGGAACTGGTCGTAGTTGCCTGTATAACGTGTCAACACCGTATTTTCCACATGATAAACGACATTGACCACTTCATTTAAAAAGGGAATGTCATGCGAAACGAGAATGAAGCTATTCTCATAATTGGTCAGATACCGCTTCAGCCACTCGATGTGCTCAACATCCAGATAGTTGGTCGGTTCGTCCAAAATCAAAATGGTTGGGTTCTGCAGCAGCAGCTTGGTCAGCAACACCTTGGTCCGCTGACCGCCGCTCAGGTCGCTGACGTCACGATCCAGGCCGATATCGCCGAGTCCCAGTCCGTTGGCAACTTCTTCGATTTTGGCGTCCAAGGTATAGAAACCGCTGTGATCCAGCAAATCCTGCAATTCACCGACATCTTCCATCATCTTGTCGATTTCATCCGGCCCGGCTTCGCCCATACGATCGTAGATGCCGAGCATCTCGGCTTCCCAGTCGAACATCTGTTGAAACGCCGTTCGCAGAATGTCGCGAATCGTTTTTCCCTTCGTCAGCACCGCATGTTGATCAAGATAGCCCACCGTAACGCGGTTGGACCACTCGACCTTTCCGGCGTCCGGCTGCAATTGCCCGGTAATAATGCTGAGGAAAGTAGACTTGCCTTCGCCGTTGGCGCCGATCAGCCCCACATGTTCCCCTTTCAGCAGACGAAAGGACGCATCTTCCAAGATTTGTCGCGCGCCAAATCCATGGGTAACATTTTCAACATTTAATACACTCATACAGGATTTTTCTCTCCCCGAAATAAAAATAGTGAAAATCGCAATCTTGTTTATTTTATCTCAGGGAATACTGCGCCGTCAAAACAATCTTACAGATAATCCTGACGCACCGGATAAAAAACCTCAATGGCTTCAGCGCGTTCAAGCACTTTCGCGCGATGTTCGACATTCCCCGGCACCGCCCAGCTGTCTCCCGCTTCCATTTCGCAGGACTCGTCCCCAATGGTCAGCAGCAGCCGGCCCGACACCAGAAATCCGATCTGTTCGTGCGGATGCTTGTGCGCCGGCAGCTCCGAACCGCCTTCCAGCACAAATTCCGTCATCAGGGTATGGTCGCCGACCGCCAACGTCTTTCGACCAATACCGGGCGCTACCGTCAACAACGGTTTTTCCGAATTTTTCACAAACATTATACCCCTTCTTTCACTTATTATTTTTTTCTATTGATCTTACTAGTATAGAACAATATCATTCGCAGTCATCGAACAAAATTCCTACTTTGTTTTGGGTCCGGCTGCATTTTGGGGCGGCGCTTCCCGCTCAGATTTGCAGGAATTGCCCGTAAAGCGCATAATAATATTCAACACCACCACTGAGGAGGAAAACCCATGACCCCTTCCCCCATCAAAAAAGTTGCAGCTGTACATGATCTATCCTGTATTGGGCGCTGCTCCCTAACCGTTATCCTGCCTATTCTGTCCTGCATGGGCATTCAGGTTTGCCCGCTGCCTACCGCTATACTCAGTAGCCATCCCGGAGGTTTCGCCGATGTTTCCTTCCATGATTTTACCCGCCAACTCGCTGCTTTTCCAAGTCACTGGCAACGGGAAGGAATCCGCTTTGATTCCATTTATAGCGGTTTTCTGGCTTCTGCGGAGCAGATTGGTCTTGTATCTCAATTTATCGACAATTTTTCCGCCGGTCATCCCCTGATACTTGTCGATCCGGTCATGGGAGACGACGGCAAACTTTATTCCATCTGCACGAATGCCATGAAGAAAGGCATCAAGGATTTGGTGCAAAAAGCGGATATCATTACCCCCAATTATACCGAAGCCTGCTTTTTGTTGGGCGAAGTCTGGCAGCCGCCGGTCGCGCAACTTGCATCATTACATCCCTGGTTGGTCCGATTATCTGAAATGGGGCCGCCACAAGTCATCATTACCGGGATTCCTCTGCTGGATCATAAAATTGCGAATTTGGGTTATGATCGCGATAAGAATCAATTTCATCAGGTTGTCCACGATTTGATCCCCGCCAAATATCCCGGCACAGGCGATATTTTCGCCAGCGTTCTGTTAGGCAAACTACTGGCAGGAGCCGCTCTGGCCGAAGCGCTATCCCATGCCAGCCGATTTGTTTCCCTGGCGATTCGGACGACCTTTGCAGCCGGAACGCCAGCCCGCGAGGGAGTTTTGCTGGAAACAGCACTCCCGCATCTTTGCGCCGCCCATTCATCAATCCACCCCATTGGAGGGAAACTGCAATGAAAGAACAACGCAGTTTTGAAATTCGCGACACCGTGATGATCGGTGTTCTGTCCGGAATGTGCGCCATCGCCACATCGATCAAAATTCCCTTGGGTGTTGGCGCGATGGTGCATCTGGGAACGGCGTTCATGTTTACCGTAGCCATTACGTTCGGCGGTATTTACGCCGGTCTTTCAGCCGCCATCGGCTCTGCGTTTTTCGATTTGCTGATGGGTTTTTCGCCGTATACTCCCTGGTCCTTCATAATTAAAGGAACGGCCGGTCTCATTGCCGGAGTCATTGCGCATGGATTGTGGCCTCGCGCCACCGACTCTCCCATAGCAACCGGACGTTGGCTGTTTCGCGCCATTTTGGGAAGTGTCGCCGCTGCCCTCTGGACACTGTGCGGCTATATCTTCGCCTGGTGGCAGGTAACCGGAAGTTTTTCCGTAGCGTTGGCAAACACGCCCGCTTCGCTGCTGACATCGGCAGCCGGCCTGATCATGGCGTTATTTCTAGCTCCCCGCCTGCAAAAAGCCCTGAAGCGATAAATTCTTCTGTCCTCATGCAACAAAACATGCTATAATTTTAAAATAATATTCTGAATACATTTCTTTGGGGGCATCGTTTTGTTGCTGAAAATTGCCGTGATTGGCGCCAATCCGGCGAACGTAGAAGAAATAAAAAATGTCGTCGTCGACACTCTGGGCGGAGATATCGAAATTGTGACCGCTACGGTTGAGCAATACGCGCATTTGGCCGGCGCCGATTTGTATGTTTGTCTGGTCAATCGCCAAGCGGAAGTGGAAAAATGTTTCGGGCCGGATAACGTGATCGCTTTGGAGTTTGTCCCGCCCGTCGAATATTTTCTTGCCCTCAGCCGGATTCCAGCCGGAACAAAAGTATTGATTTTCAACAACAGTGAGGCGGGAACCCGGGTGCTGGCGTCCCGTTTGAAACAGTATGATTTACTGCATCTACAATATGAAATCATAGCCTATGATGAACTGGAGCCCGCCACCGTTGCCAAAAAAATTGCAGCTGCGGAATATATCACGGGCGGAAGCTCTTACGTCGGTTCCGGTAAAGACTTGTATGAAAAATTCGGCGCCTATCTTCCCAAAGATGTGCCTGTATTGGTCAGTCCGCCGCGCATTGCAACCTCCAACTCCATCAGCCGTCTTTGCCATGCTTTTTCCCGATTACAGCATGGTACCGTTATGGAAGAGCTTCAACGTCTGGCCTCTGTTGATTATTTGACGCAAATTCCCAACCGGCGGACTTTTGACGAAGAGCTTCGCAAGGAGTGGAATCGGGGGCTCCGTGAAAAAACCATGTTGTCGGTAGCCATGTTGGATCTTGATTTTTTCAAGCGTTTCAATGACCACTATGGGCATACGGCAGGGGATGAATGCCTGCAAGCCATTGCCGGCGCTTTACAAACATCTTTGCATCGATCAACGGATTTTTGCGCCCGCTATGGGGGAGAAGAATTTACCGTGATTCTGCCCAATACCGATGCCGCCGGCGCCATGAACGTTCTGGAATGCATGCGGCAAGCCGTTATGAATCTTTCCATACGGCACGGGTTTTCTGCGATGTCCGCCAAAATTACCGTCAGTATCGGTTACACCTCGTTTATTCCTTCCAAAGATTTCGAACCGTCCTCTGCTGTAGATACGGCGGACAAAGCCCTTTATCAAGCCAAGCAGCAGGGGCGCAACCGGATTGTTTTCCAACCGTTTTGCACCCAGGATGGCAACAGCCGATATAATGTACAATAGGATAAGGTTTTGTAATTTTAAAAGGAACTGTCGTTTTCCTGTTCGCGGGAAAGTCAGCAGTTCCTTTTAAAATCAAGGATCTTTTCTTTAAATTTCTTGTGTTTTAGAGTGTGGAATAGTATCATCATTATCGTTAATAAGAATAGGAACTCAAATCAGGGGGAATTCACACTTGCTTAGACTGCTTCACCGTATGTTGATTGGTCGTCCTCTTCACAACATGGAACTGGCCCATGAGAAATTGCCCAAATGGAAAGCCCTATCCATCTTTTCATCCGACGCCATTTCCTCTGTCGGTTATGGACCGGAGCAAATTGCGCTGGTATTGGCAGTACCCGGACTGTTGGCTTATGGTTATTTTGACTATGTTGTGCTGGCCGTGCTCCTTCTGCTGGCGATCGTCACGATCTCATATGTACAGGTGGCAAGAGCTAATCCCGGCGGCGGCGGTTCCTATTCCGTAGCCAAGCAGAATTTGGGGGAACTTCCGGCCCTGGTTGCCGCTTCCGCTCTATTTGCCGATTATATACTTACCGTAGCGGTCAGTATTTCGTCCGGAACAGATGCGCTCGTTTCCGCCTTTCCCAGTTTATTAGGAAACGAAGTCGCGCTTGACCTGGTTATTTTGTTTGGAATCCTGATGTTGATCAATTTGCGGGGCATTCGCGAGTCGTCGAATGTTTTCGTCTGGCCTACTTACTTTTTCGTTATCGGTATGCTGGCCATGATCGGCGTCGGCGCCTATAATGCGCTAACCGGTACAGGCCCGCTTATTGCGTCGGAATCTTTGGTCCGTCGACAATTTGACTCCGCCATGCTGGTCATGTTCTTGCGGGCGTTTGCCAATGGTTGCAGCTCCATGACCGGTGTAGAGGCAATCTCCAACGGAGTCCCGATGTTCAAAAAGCCGGAAGTAGACAATGCGATTCACACCACCTATTGGATGTCCGGTCTGCTCGGCATCCTATTGGCGGGTATTTCTTTTCTGATTCTGCACTTTCATTTGTTGCCCCAGCCCAATGTCACCATGCTTTCCTTATTGGCCGAAACTGTATTTGGCCGAAATTGGTTTTACTATTATATTCAAATCACGACCATGCTGATTCTGTACCTGGCTGCCAATACCTCATATAATGGCTTGCCGCCGCTCCTGTCCATTCTCGCGCGGGATAAATACATGCCCCGTTATCTGGGGTACCGGGGAGAACGGCTGAGTTATTCCAACGGAATCATCTTATTAAGCGTCATTGCCGGCCTCTTGATCTGGTTTTTCAACGGCAATGTGGAAAACCTGATTTCTCTGTATGCCATTGGAGTTTTTCTCTCTTTTACCATTGCCCAAACCGGTTTGGTGGTTCACTGGCGCAAAGAACGCGGAGATCATTGGCGCAAGCGCGCTTTCGTCAACGGCTTTGGCGCGATCATCACCGGCATTGTCGTTTTGGTCATCGCGGAAACAAAATTTTTCTATGGCGCTTGGGTTATTTTGATCTTTATTCCCATTATGGTCGCCATCTTCAAAAAAATTCATGGGCATTATCAGGACATGGCGGATCAACTGCATCTCCCGATGGAAAGCGCCGTCGACCTTTTTGCCCCGGCTCAAACCAGTGGTAAAAATCACATTTTGATCACTGTATCCAGTTTGACGAATGTTGTGGCGCAGACCATTCGCTATGCCAAAACGGTCAGCGGCGATATCAGCGCCTTGTATGTTGCGACCGACCAGGATGAAGCCAATAAAATTCTCACAAAATGGAATAGTTGCGGTATCGACATTCCGCTGACGATTGTACATTCGCATTATAGACTGGTCATCCAACCGATTCTCGATTTCATCGAAAAAATGGAACAGGAAAAAAATCCGGAAGATTATATCACCGTGCTAATCCCTGAATTTGAAACGAGAAAGTGGTGGCATCGTTTTTTGCACAATCAAACCGGTTGGGTCTTGCGAACCAAACTCATCCTGCGGGATGATGTCATTGTAACCACGATTCCCTACCACCTGAAAAAATAATCAATGTTCAAAATGGAACCATACATGACAATTGCCGTCTTTTTCTTCCACCTGAATTTTTCGGGCATACTTGTGGATTAAAAATCCTGACAATCTGGATTGTGCGTCAATTTCAGACAGAAGTTCTTCTTCGCTCGGCCGGGTTTTGGAAAAAACCGGCCGAGTTCCTATATAGGATACATGCGCGATCATGTTAAACTCTTCGAAACTGACATCCAGCTTGACTTTTCCGTTGGCCAGATTTTCGATTTCGATCAGCTGTAAAAGTTCCTCCACGGTGAACAATACCCGATGAACTACTTCCCGGCGAGCCCCCCAGCCTTCGCCGCTTTCTTCCATAAAGGAAGCCAGCTTGGCGGGGTAGTCGGCCAGCTCCAATTCAATAACTTGGTGACTGGCAATGCCGATCCGAAACAACAGCGTCAGGAAAATTGCTGTAATGGATGCCATGGCAAGCGGCGAGTCAACCAGTTGGCTCAGCCATCCCGGCCAGGATGTCGCAAGGTCGGGAACCACTTCTACCGCCATTCCAAAGGCAAGAGCCAATCCTAAAACAAACATTTTGCGAAAATCCAGCATCCGGGACGTGCAAATCTGCATGCCGGCTGGAAAAATAAAAGCAATTTCAACCATCAGAATAACCCCAATGACCGGTTTGGGCATAACCGCAAGAAATGTGGCAATTTGCGAGAAGAAAGACAAAACAATCAATAAAGTTCCCACGGCAAACGCCAGACGCCGGCTGGTCACTCCGGTAGCAACCGAAAGGCCGACACTGCCGGGGCTGGTCGTCTGCGGCAGCGCGCCGATCATTCCGCTAAAAACCGTTGCCATCCCTTCGGCCATCAGTCCATTGCCGGCAGCTTTTAGGTTTAAGCGTCTCCAGTCCACTTCATTGAC
Source organism: uncultured Veillonellaceae bacterium (assembly GCA_964609115.1). Lineage (GTDB taxonomy): Bacteria > Bacillota > Negativicutes > UBA1444 > UBA1444 > UBA1444. The sequence goes on from CAZSRN010000004.1 coordinate 9,036, forward strand.
TTTTTGGCAGGTTGACATATTTCCGATTGTAATAATACTGGAGCAGAGCGCCGCAACAATAAAGGCAGGCAAAAATTTAATATCAAAGCTCCATCCCCCTTGGATATTAGGGAATGTTAGCATTGGAGCCTCGGCAACCCTTGCCAGTTTTTCGGGTCCCAGCACTCCGGTCGCATACGCGCTGGCATAGCCAACTGCAATTCCTGCCAGGATGGCGTATTCGCGCAATTTTTTTCCGCCCCAGATGTACAGCGACACAATGACCATCAAGGTGAAAAATCCAACAAACAGGGCTTCCGGCGTTGCCGCAACCGTACTGTGCTGCCCACTGCCAACGCCCCAAAAAGATGTCATGCTGTAGGATATGTAGGAAAAAGCCATCATTACAATAATCAGGCCGATAATTTCCGAAGGAAACAAAACGCGCAACCGATGAATGACCCGGCTGATCAGCATCTGAATCAGTCCCGATACAAGCACAAGCCCGCTCATCAAGCCCAATCCTCCGCTTTGTATCGCCGCAATTACGGCTGGAAAATATGCCGTGCCCGTTTCATGCGCACAAAAATAGCCTGAACCGACAGGGCCTTTCCGCAACGCCTGCAAAATTGTTCCCACTCCCATGGCAATCATCATCAGGCTGACTGCATCCCTTGCCATGTCAACCGTGCCTCCCGCCAGTGTCACCACCACCACCGGAAACACCAATTCCACCGACAACATGGCTACATGTTGCATCATCAATGGAATAATCGTTCCAATGGGCGGAACATCCCTGACGCCATAGGTTATACTTCCCGGTTTTGCGGACCCTCCATGCACAGTATCATCCCACCTGCCTTATTCTATGTCGGTTTTTGCGGAAAACTCCCTGACCAACTGCATTTTTTGCGCACGGGTCAGTTTTTTTATTGCCCATTCCTGTTGTTGCGCCGTTTGCTTATCTGCGCACTCTGCTGCATAAACCAGCTTGACCGGACCTCTTCCCCGTGTATAGCGGGCGCCGCTTCCGTCGTTGTGCGCCGCCATTCGTTTTTTAACGTCATTCGTCCAGCCGGTATAATACGTTCCATCACTGCATTCCACCATATAGACATAGGCCGGCATCAGTCCCATCCTTGCCAAACGTCCGGGCAATAGCCAACCGTCGCTTGGGCGCCATTTCGCACAATGGGTGTACGGAGCAACAACGGATGCAGCAACATCATTTCTTCCCGATTATGCACAATGTACTGCATATTGAGTTTGACATACTCCCGGCTCTCCCTGTTCAGCAGGAGTTCCAGCCCTACAGCCGCTTTAACTTTCGCCAATTCTCCCTTGGACAGTCCTTTTTCATTCAAATCAACAAACTGATAAGAAATCCGGCGTTCTTTGAAATAACGTTCCGTCTTTTGCGTATCCCGACACTTTTTCGTACCGAAAATTTGGATATTCATGAAGACGTTCCTTTCTTGTCATTCCTTTGTCAACAATTATACGCCACATGCACAAGAAAAGCCTGCTTCCTTTCACTGAAAAGCAGGCTTTTCTTACCCTCCCCTCCTAAATACCGGCCACTTTATTTAATCATCAGACGGGGTAATGCCGTCACGATCTCCGGATATACGGTGATCAGCGCTGTAAAAGCCATCATAATGATAAATGACGGCAGTGCATATTTGGCAATACTAAACAAACTATCACTTACCAGCCCGTTGATGACAAACAGATTGAAACCAACCGGCGGCGTAATTTGCGCCACCTCAATCATAACTACCAAATAAATGCCAAACCAAATGGGATCGAATCCTGCGGCTTTAATCAGCGGCAATGCAATCGGCAGACTCATGACAATCATCGAAAACCCGTCAATCAAGCAGCCTAAAATGATGTACATAACCGACAAAATCACGATCAACATGTACTTGGATAACCCCAGTGTTCCGATATAGGCTGTCAGCGCCGTCGGAATGCCGAGATATCCGACACATACCGACAAGAAAGATGCGCCACAGATGATCCACATAATCATGCAGCTCGTTTTGACCGAACCCATTAACGCTTCCGCCAGCACCTTCTTATCCAGGCTTTTTGTAATCCAGGCAAAAAATACCGATCCCAGCACCCCCACAGCCGCCGCCTCGGTAGGTGTTGCCCATCCAAGGTAAATGCTGCCGAGCACCATCACAATCAACAAAATCACCGGCAGCAACTGGGGAATTGTTTTCCACCGATCAGTCCACGTATATGTCAGATCGCTTTGCGGAGCCAGTTTGGGATTTCCCAGACATCGCAGCATAACAAAGCCACTGAAGCCTGAAGCCAAAATCAATCCTGGAACCACTCCCGCAATAAACAGCTTGCCGATGCTGACATCGGCCAATATTCCATAGACCAGCATCATCATGCTCGGAGGAATCATAATGCCCAGCGTTCCGGCTCCAGCCAGCGATCCAAGAACCAATCCCCGATCATAGTTTCGCTTCAACAACTGCGGCAGGGTAATTTTACCGACCGTGGCAGTGGTTGCCGCCGAAGAACCGCTGACGGCGGCAAACAGTGTACAAGCTACGATATTCACATGTACAAGCCGCCCCGGCAAATGATCCATCCACGGAGACAATCCATTGAACAGGTTCTCGGAAATTTTACTGCGAAATAGAATCTCGCCCATCAAAACGAACAAGGGCAAGGACAGCATGGTCGACCCACTGGTACTGTTCCAGGTAATATTCCCCAGAATCGCCAACGTCGGGCTTCCCGTAAACAAAACAAAACCCGCCAGGCCAACCAGAAACAAGGAAATTCCCACCCATACCGTGCTGAGCAAAAACGCGGCCAAACAAGCCAATAAAGAAAAAGAAACGGTAAATAAGTCCATGAATTCGCCTCCTTATCGCCCCAACAACGTGGACTCTGCTTCTACATCACCCACATGACCGGAACGAAGCAACAGAACGGAACGGGCGATTTCCGCCGCAAACTGCAACGCCATCACAAACGTACCCCATGGCATAAAAAACTGGGGAATGGCCAAATAGGTCTGGGATATCTGCATGGAGCGGCTCTGCGTTATCGCAGAATCCCAAAACAGCTCTGCGGCCGTATAGGTCAAAAGGCTACAAAATATCAACCCAATAGCAAAAGCAAAAATATCGACCCATACTTTGGCCTTGCCCTTGGCAATAGTATGGAGAAAGGTCATGCGAATATGACTCTTGTCCTTCAACGTATAGGCCAATGCAAGAAAGGTCATGGCCGCTATCATGTAGCCGGAATATTCTTCCGTAATATACAAAGTCTTTGAAAAAGCTGTGCGAACGAGGATTTCCGTCAACACCAGCACTGTTGACAAAACCATCAGAAAACCGGAAGCCACTCCACAGGCGCCCGATAACCGATCACAGAAACGAACGAAGCTTTCCATGCTTTACTCCCCCCGATTGCAAAAAGAGGAGCTGATGAGTCACTTTGCCCACCAGACTCCTCCGATTCGAACCGTTATTTTCGTCCGACCTTTTTATTAAACTCTTCTACGATGGTTTTCGCTTCCGGTGGAGCTTTTTTCAGCCACTCTTCCCGGATGCCCTTGGTTACAACAGACAATTCATTGAGGAACTCTTTGCTCGGCGCAACCGTTTTGATACCGCCCTTGTTACTGATCGCTTCTTGATCTTTATCCAATTGGGCAACTTTTTTCCACATTTCAGCTTCCATATCCTTGCCCAGCTTGATCAACGCCGCCTGCGTTTCCTTGTCCAATTTGTTGAATTCCTTGAGGTTTACGGTCACCAAATCGGTTGCCATGGTAATGTTGATCGGCGCATAAAATTTTAGCACTTCCCAAAATTTCGCATCTACAGCCGTGGGTGTCGAGGTCAGAACGGAGTCGATCAGATTGGTGGCCAATGACGAATACACTTCGCTGAACGGCAGCGGATAGGGAGTTCCGCCAACGGCCTGCATGACCAACGCGCCGTTTTTATCATAGGTTCGGGTTTTCAGTCCCTTCATCTCAGCCACTGATTTAACTTCCATCTTGGTCCAGAGTCCGGCAGCCGGCCAAGGAGCTATATAAAGTATTTTTTGGCCCCATTTTTGTTCCGCTACCTTATCAAAATATGGCCGCGCAATATCACTGAGAATTTTTCCTTCATCAAAGCTCTGAATCAAAAACGGCAGCGTTACAATATCAAACAGCAACTCATCTCCCGCCACGCCGCTCGTCAACATATCAGACATTGGAACAAGCCCGTCGCGGACGACTTTCAGCAATTCGGGTCCTTTGTACCCCAACGCGCCGCCTGTCTGAACCGTAATTTCCACTTTTCCCTTGGTCGCCTCTTTAGCCCGTTTGGCAAAATCATTCAATCCAACGCTGTGATGGTTGTTGGGCGGCCACACGGAGTTGGCAACCCACTTCACAGTGGCTGCGCTCTTTGCCGGTTCGGCCGGCTTGGCGCCGCTGCCGCCGCACCCGACAACAAGCAATGCAAGAATGAAAACAGCAGACAGGACCATCGCAATCGTTCGAGATCGTTTACTACACTTCATACCCCAACCTCCTACATATTTTTTCCAGCTATTGCATCTCCAAGTTTACATCTTTTATTTTATTGTAAGTTGTGCAGTCTGTCTACCATTGTCTGCTATATTTGTGCATTTCTGAAATTGCGGACAATAGCTTTTCGATTTATTTTTTGGCTTTGATACCGTATCGCGGATTAACGATTGCGTCTTGACAATAGACAATTGTTCCATGATAATATATTTAATAGTTTTCGGAATGAAAAATACCAACGCAGGTATAAAGACAAACCTCACGCAGTGAAGTTTGTCTTTATACCTTTTTTGTTTAACCGAAGTGTTGGTGAAAATGAGTTCCGGAAACCAATATATACAGAAAAGGGGCGCGTAATGTGAACAAAAACAAGTGGACAAAAACAGGAACTTTAGTTACGGTTTGCGCATTGCTGATTTCACTGATGTCGGGATGCGGGTCCACACCGGCTCAACCGGCTAAAACCGGAACGGTCAAGGAAGTTAAAATCGGTACCATCTACCCCATGAGCGGAGCTTCCGCCGTTACCGGCGTCGAACTGATGAATGGAATAAAATTGGCGGCGGAAATCGTCAATGGCGCCTATCCGGATCTAGATCTTCCCCTGGCCAAGGGTAAAGGCCTTGCCAAACTGGGCGGAGCTAAAGTCGTTATTGTCGCGGGCGATCATCAAGGTTCAAATGAAAAAGGCATGAGCGAAGCCGAGCGTCTCATCACGCAGGAAAAAGTTGCGGCGCTGCTGGGTTCCTATCACAGCGCGGTAACCGCCACCGCCAGCCAGGTTGCTGAACGAAACGGCATTCCCTTTTTGAATGACTCTTCCACTTCCCCTTCTTTGATCACGCGAAATTTCAAATGGTTCTTCCGGGCAACGCCGGATGACGATACTTTTGCCAATAATTTCTTTCAATTCTTAAATGACTTGAAAGCCAAAAACACCATCAAAGAGCCCAAATTGGGCATACTATATGAAAACACTCTCTGGGGTTCCGATGTGGGCAAGGCGGAAAATCGGTTTGCCAAAGAACATAAATATAATATTGTTTCCGACGTAAGTTATCCCGCCAAGAGCACCAATGTTTCCAGCGAAGTGCAGAAACTCAAGGGCAGCGGCGCCGACATCGTATTGCAAGCTTCCTATGCTTCCGATGCAATTCTGTTCATGAAGACTTATAAAGATATGGATTATAATCCAGATGCGATTCTGGCCATGGATGCCGGCTTTATTGATTCGGAATTTCTCAAAGCTCTCGGAAAAGACGGCAACTATATTCTCAGCCGTGAAGTCTGGGCTTTGGATTTGAGAAAAAACAAACCGTTGGTTGAAAAAATCAATACCATTTACAAACAAAAATTCGGCACCAATATGACGGGCAATTCGGCTCGCGCCTTTACCGGAATGATGGTTCTCTGCGATGCGATCAATCGGGCCGGATCGACGGAACCCGCTGCAATCAAGAAAGCTTTGGAAGAAACGGATATTCCCGCCTCACAATTAATCATGCCTTGGAAAGGCGTAAAATTCGATCCCAAAACTCATCAGAACATCTTGGGTTCCGGAATTATTGTTCAAATCCAAGACGGTCAATATGTAACTGTATGGCCGTGGGAATCCGCTTCAAAACCGATTATTTGGCCAATGCCCAAGTGGAGTGAACGAAAATAGTAACTCACGGAGTTACAACTTATGATTAGCAATGTGTCGGGAAAGCGGGGAAATCTTCGCTTTCCCGACAATGAGAGGTGATTTTCTTTGGCGGAACTTACCGGATCTATCCTTGCCCAGACGCTAACCACCGGAATCTTGTGGGGATTCATGTACGCATTAATTGCACTCGGATTGACCGTCATTTTTGGTGTGATGGAGATTTGCAATTTTGCTCATGGCGATTTTTTGATGATGAGCATGTTTGTGGCGTATGTGTGCAGTTTACCTTTTTTAGGGCTCACGGCCATTCAATCGCTGCCGCTTAATATTATTTTTATGTTTATTATGGGCATCTTCATTTATAAAGTCCTCATTAAACCTGTCATCAATGCGCCGCCCCTCGCGCAGATATTTTCAACTTTCGGGTTGCTGGTATTCTTGCGGGGACTGGCTCAATTTATTTTTACGGCGGATTATCATTCCGTCGAACATTTGTCTTTCGTAGGCCGGGTGGATTTATGGGGAACGTTTTTGCCCAAACCCCAAATCGCCGCCGCGATTGGCGCCATGGTCATGTTTGCCGCCGTGTATTTCTTTCTTATGAAAACCAAAACCGGCTGGGCTTTGTTGGCTGTCGCAGAAAACAAGCAAGCGGCGGCGCTTATGGGAATCGATAGCGATAAAATGTTTGCTCTTGCCTGGGGTATCGGCGCTGCCTGCGTCAGTGTGGCCGGCGCGCTGTTGGCGAACTTTTATTATGTTTTTCCTGAAGTTGGAGCTGTTTTTGGGTTCCTGTCCTTCGTCACCGTTGCCCTGGGAGGATTCGGCAGCATCCAAGGCGCTTTCTGGGCTGGGTTGATTATTGGAATTACGGAGGCATTGGCCGGAACTCTAATTGCCCCGTCCTTCAAATACCTTGTTGTATTTGCAATCTTTTTATTAGTTGTGCTCATCCGTCCGCGAGGATTGATGGGGCATGCTTCATAAGGGAGATGGGATTTTGTTGCAAAAAAAATCGTTACCCATCGTAGGAGCAATGGGGTGCCTGCTCTTACTTTTTCCACAATTTATCACCCAGCCTTTCTATCTTCACTTGATGATTTTAATTTTTCTCTATGCGATGATTTCCGGCGCTTGGAATATTATCGGCGGCTATGCCGGGCAAGTTTCTCTCGGACATGCTGTTTTTTTCGGCATTGGCGCCTATTCCTCCACTCTCGGAGTTCTGGAATTCGGTCTTAGCCCTTGGATCGGCATGCTTTTCGGCGGCGTGATTGCCGCTATTCTATCAGCGATTACAGGATATCCGACATTTCGTCTGAAAGGCCACTATTTTGTGATTGCAACCATTGCTCTGGGAGAAATCTTTTTCGTCATTTTCACCAACTGGGAATGGGCCGGCGGCGCCGTCGGCAAGCATCTGCCCTTTCTTGACCCCGGACTCATCAACTTCCAGTTTGGTCCCAAAATGCCTTACTATTACATTGCACTTGCTTTTTTATCCTTGCAGTTACTGGTAACTTATCTGATGGAAAGCAGCTATTTGGGGTACTATTTTCAGGCGATACGGGAAGATCAGGATGCAGCCAAGGCGTTGGGCATCGAAATTACCAAATATAAATTGGTGGCTATGGCCCTCAGTGCGTTTTTTGTCGCTGTCGGCGGCAGTTTTTACGCACAGTATCTCTTGTATATCGATCCGGAAAGTGTTTTTCCGATGATGTTGTCCATTCAAATTTGCCTGATCACTATCCTGGGTGGCGTTGGAACGGTATTGGGGCCCGTGATCGGAGCCGCAATCATGATCCCTCTTTCCGAATTCAGCCGGGCATGGCTCGGCGGGAGCGGTTCAGCGCTGGACTTGGTTATTTACGGCCTGTTGATTATGATTATCGCCGTCTATAAACCCTCAGGATTGATGGGTTTGCTGACGCGAAAATAGGGGGGACCATTTTGGCTTTTTTTGAAGTAAAAAACCTGACAAAGCGCTTTGGCGGCCTTGTTGCCGTCAACGACGTCAGCTTCACAGTCGAAGAAAATCAAATTATCGGCTTGATTGGTCCAAATGGCGCGGGAAAAAGTACGTTCTTCGCCACCATTGCCGGCTACTACAAACCGGACGAAGGCTCCGTCAATTTTGCCGGGGAAAATATCGGCGGGCTGTTGCCGGAGAAAATAGCCCACAAGGGAATTACCCGCACTTTCCAGATTGTCCGGCCTTTTGGAACACTCAGTGTGTTGGAAAACGTAATGGTGGGCGCCTTCCTTCGAACAAAAAACAGGAAAAAGGCTCAGGAAAAAGCGGAAGAAGTACTGGAATTCACCGGGCTAACTCCCAAGCGCAATTTTATCGGCTCCGCGTTAACCATTGCAGACAAAAAACGTCTGGAGCTGGCTCGCGCATTAGCGACGCAACCCCGCTTACTGCTGCTGGATGAAGTCATGGCCGGGCTAACCCCCAAAGAAACGATGGAAGCGGTAGAACTCATTCGGAAAATAAACCGGCAAGGCATCACTCTGTTTATTGTTGAACATGTGATGGAAGTGGTAATGCCAATTTCACAACAAATTTTTGTTCTGGACGGAGGAAAGTTGATTTCCGCAGGCTCGCCCGATATGGTGGCCAAGGATCCTGCGGTCATTAAAGCCTATTTGGGAGAGCGATATTATGCTGAATATCAAGGAGCTTGAACTGGGATACAAAGGTACCCCGGCTATTCAGGGCCTGTCCCTTCATATTAATCCGTTGGAAGTTGTGGCGGTGGTCGGCGCCAATGGCGCTGGAAAATCGACTATTTTACGTGGAATTTCCGGACTGCTCAGCCCAATGGCAGGTTCCATTGATTTTGAAGGAAAGGCGCTGAACAATGTACCTGCCCATGAAATTGTAAATCGAGGCATCGCACATGTGCCGGAAGGCCGACTCACGTTTGCCCGAATGACAGTAGAACAAAATTTGATGCTCGGCGCTTTTACTGTTCAATCACTCGCCGACTCGACAGCTCGTCTCGAAGAAATGTATGAAATGTTTCCCCGCCTGAAAGAACGCCGCACTCAAGCAGCCGGAACACTGAGCGGCGGAGAGCAGCAAATGCTGGTTATCGCGCGCGGCTTAATGTCCAATCCCAAGCTTTTGATGCTGGATGAACCGTCTCTCGGAATTGCTCCAAAAGTTGTCATTCAGATTTTCGACATGCTGCGCAATATAAAAGAGCAGGGAAAAACGATCTTGCTGGTGGAACAAAATGTAAGAGAAGCTTTGGATCTTGCCGATCGGGCCTATGTACTGCAAACCGGGCGCATTGTAGCGGAAGGAACCGGACAGGAATTGTTGGGCAGCGACTTGGTTCGCAAGGCGTATCTCGGACTATAACCATGATTTTTTACAGTTTCCTTTCGTTTTGATGCCATAATTGCCAAAACCGTCATATTGTCATAAAACACCAAACACACTTGCTATTGCGTCTATTGATTTTTCTCTGGCTTTTCTTTTTGCAGCTTGTTAATATAGGGAATGTCATTCATTTATCAATAAATCGCAAGAGGTGTAGCAACAATGGAAAAAAACTTACTTTTGGCCCGAATCAGCAAACTGGCCGCTTTGGCGCACAGTGAAGACCTTCACCAGTATTCTTTGTCCGAGCAGGCTATCGGCGAAATCAAAGCTTCTCTGGACGCCTTGACGGAAGAATACGTCGCCACCTACTGCTGATCAACTGAAGCAACAAAAAACGAGGGATTCTGCAAATACGCAGAACCCCTCGTTTTTTTATTCTCTTAAGAGTTGTCGCGTTGAAGCCGGCAGCCAGCTATCCGGCTTTTATACCGTCAAACTGTTCAATGGCCGTCGCCAATCGCCGTATCCCTTCGTGAATTCTCTCTTCAGGCATATTGGAATAATTCAGGCGCAGAGTGTTTTTCACTCCGCCATTGGGGAAAAAAGCATCTCCCGGCACAAACGCCACGTTCAGTTTCAGGCACTGTTTCAGCAGCTCCACCGCCGGAACATGCTCCGGAAGTTTCACCCATAAGAACAATCCTCCCTGCGGTCGGGTAAACGTTACCCCCTGCGGCATCATCTCTTCCAATGCCGCGACCATCGCATTGCGCCGTTTTCGGTACAAACCGGTGAGTTGCCTCAAGTTGGCGTCAAAATCGAATTGTTCCATAAACAGGTTGATTTCCATCTGACTGCGCAGGGAGGTGCATAAGTCCGCGCCTTGCTTGATCAGTACATATTTTTCGATGATTTCGGGCTCGGCGACAATCCAGCCGATCCTCATGCCGGGGCAAAAGGTTTTGGAAAAGGTTCCGGTCCCGATTACCAGCCCTGCAGTATCCATAGACTTCAGTGAAGGTAAAATCACGCCCTCAAAACGCAGTTCACCATAAGGGTTGTCTTCAATGACGGGGATCCCATGTTGAACGGCAATCTCCACCAATCGTCTTCTCTTCTCAAGCGACCAGGTGCGTCCGGTAGGATTCTGAAAATCAGGAATCACATAAATCAACTTAACCCGGTCCGTTGTCGCCAGGATTTTTTCCAATGCGTCGATGATCATGCCGTCTTCATCAGTCGGCACTTCGACAAATCTCGGTTGATACGCGCGAAAAGCACTGATTGCCGCCAAATAAGTCGGGCTTTCGCAAAGAACGACATCGCCTTCGTTCAGCAGCAGTTTGCCGGTAAAATCAAGCGCCTGTTGTGAGCCGCAGGTAATCAGAATCTGCTGTGCATCGACACGGGTTTGAAATTTAGCTTCCTGGCGTTCGGCAATTTTTCGCCGCAAAGGTTCATATCCTTCCGTAGTTGAATACTGCAATGCGGAACGCCCGGACTCCGCCAGCACTTGAACAGAAACCGCCTTCAGCGTCTCCACCGGAAACAATTCCGGCGCCGGTAATCCTCCCGCAAAAGAGATCACTTCTTCACGTTGGGTGATTTTTAAAATTTCTCGGATCTCCGATGCCCGCAATGCTTCAATCCGGTTTGCATAGGCTATACTCATGACGCCATTCCTCCCATGCGCAAGATAAACATCATCGCCATCCCCGATCCCATTGTCACTGCCGGGTGTTGGCGCCGATACGCCATGAAGGCGGCTACCGTTCCTGCGATCAGATAATGGTTGGCCGGTCCGATATCCACAAAGCCCTGCGGAGCCAAAATCGCCGGGGCGATTAACGCCGTCAGCATGGCAGTCGGCACATGCTTCAATAATTGCTCCAGCCATCTCGGAACTCCCGTCCGACCCAACAGCAGCGGACTGGCAACCCGCGTAAAATAAGTAGCAAGTGCCATACACAGAATCGTGAAGACAACTTCAGATCTCATTCGGTTCACCCCCTTCCATCCATGCGCCAACGGCCACCGCCGACAGGCAGGCCAGGATGATATACAATTTGCCCGGAATCAATACCGCCGCTGCTACACTTACGGCTGCCGCAACTCCGGCAACCGCCAGACTGGTTCTGTCAACGAGCCGCGGCGCCAGTAGCGCCAAAAACGTTGCCGGCATCGCGAAATCCAGACCCCAAGCCAACGGATCGCTGATATAGCTCCCCATCATGGCTCCAAGAATTGTTGAAATCGCCCAGGTTATATATCCTGTAGCATTACTGCCGAACTGATAATCCCGGCTGTATCCGCCAGTCTGCGCGCGAGTGATCGTTATCGCATAGGTTTCATCCGCCATGCCGAAGCAGAGAAACGCCTTCCAGGATAATGGCAATTTCTCCATATACGGAGTGAGGGAGGCCCCCATCAAAAGATGCCGCAAATTAATGAGCAGCGTCGTCAGCGCAATCATCGCCCAGCCGGATCCGGCGGCAAACATCGGCAGGCTGATAAACTGAGCCGCACCCGCAAACACTGTCAATGACATCAAAACCGTTTCTCCGGTTGTCAGGCCGACCGACTGTCCAAAAATTCCATAGGCCAAGCCAAATGGAAAGACTCCCAGCATCAACGGCAGCGTGTCTCGGACGCCGGAACGGAATTCCCCTCTATTGATTTCCATACATTCAGCCCCTTTCGTCCCGAACACCGTTTCTGGTGATTTTCTCTATCTTACTCGGCAGGAATTTCTTTGTGAATATCCAATATAATAAAATCAAGATACCAATTTTGTTTTTGGAGGATTTTTTTGCAAAATGGACATTACCAAAATATTAAGCGGCATTCGCTTGAACACCACATTGTCGATGCCCTTATACCTGCAAATTGCCACGGCATTGGCGGCAAAAATTCAAGACTTCACTTTGCCCACCGGAACCAAGCTGCCGCCGGAACGGGAACTGGCCAAACTTCTCGGTGTCAGTCGAACTACCGCCATCAATGCATACAGCTCGCTGGAAGAACGCGGATTGGTATCTACCCGAGTCGGCAGCGGCACTTTTGTCAGCACCGAAAATCCCTCCAGCCGCCCGCAGACACCCGCAATGCCCTGGGAACAATTATTTACGCCTTCTTATAAAGCGCCTTTAGCCTCCATCCTTCGTTCACTGATTGACTCGCCCACCGCTGACGATACCATCTCTATGGCAGCCGGCATGCCGGATCCGGCGTTCTACCCGTTTGAAATGCTTCAGTCGTTATTGGACAAGCAACATCACCCTATCGACCCTGCCGATCTGGGCCTGATTGCAACAGAAGGATATTTACCTTTGCGCCGTTCTTTGGCGGCATGGCAGACTCGTCTCGGCAATCCGGCATCTCCCGATCAGTTATTGATCGTCTCCGGTTCGCAGCAGGGATTATATTTGGTTGTCAAGTCTTTCATTGAGCCCCGGGATTATGTTATTGTAGAGTCCCCCGCTTATCTCGGCGCCATCCAGCTGTTGGAAGCTTCCGGCGCCCGACTGTTGTGCCTGCCTCCAACCGGTAAAATCGACATGGAAATACTGGAGGACTATCTGGTCCGCTATCGGCCCAAGCTATTCTATACCATGTCTGATTTTCAAAATCCGACCGGTCGCGTGATGCCTCTGTCGGAGCGTCAGGAGTTGATCCGTCTGGCCGCCCGTCATCGTCTCACCTTGATCGAGGATGACCCGTACAGTCTACTTTACTACGGCTCCCCGCCCCCGCCTTCACTGAAGCAGCTCGATACTTACGGCGGCGTAATTCATTTGGGCACTTTTTCGAAAGTGCTTTTCCCCGGACTCCGAACCGGCTGGGTTCACGCCGAACCTCCCGTCATCAACCGTCTGGCGCAGGAAAAGCAGTATATCGATCTGCACAGCAACAATATGGCTCAAATCCTGCTGAACACTTGTCTGGAAGAAGATATTTTCCCCAGCCACCTCATGCACGTCCGCAGAGAATACAAGAAACGGCGCAATGCCATGGCCGCCGCCCTACGGAAATACTGCGGATCTTTGTTGGATTTTGATCTTGCCGAAGGCGGTCTTTACCTTTGGGGACGGATGGGCGTAACTGTTTCGCCCGCCGAATTATTGAGACGTTCCGCGGCATTGGGAATTTCTTTTGTGCCGGGCGACGCCTTCTACTCCCACGGTATCGCCAGCCATGAAATCCGCCTTTGCTTTGCAACCCACGACGAAGAACGCCTGACTGAAGGCATCCGTCGCCTGGGCCGTGCATTATCTTCAGTATCCTCCATAGCAACGCCAATGGTTGAAACAGCCGGCCGCCCGATTATATAAAAAACAACAAGAGGTGTACCATGAAAATTACTGAAATTCCTTCCATGATTGCCCTTGAACTGGGCATTCGCGCTTCCCAGGCGGAAGCAACCATTGAATTGTTGGACGCAGGCAACACCGTTCCTTTCATTGCCCGCTACCGCAAGGAAGTCACCAGCGATCTGGACGAAGAACAAATCCGTTCCGTTGAAGAACGAACACAATACCTTCGTAACGTTGCCAAACGGCAGGAAGAAATTCTTGCCGTTATCGGGGAACAGGGAAAATTAACGCCCGAACTGGCTGCCGCCATCGAAGGAGCGCAAAAGCTGCAGGAACTTGAAGATCTTTATTTGCCATACCGGCCGAAAAAAAGAACCCGGGCGCAAATTGCCCGGGAAAAGGGACTGGAACCTTTGGCGGAAAAAATGTTGGCGCAAGCCGACCCACCCCACAGTGACAGAATCGCTCTCGCCGCTGAATTTATCAACGCGGAGCTGGGCGTGGAGGATGCGGAATCCGCCTTGGCCGGCGCCCGCGACATTGTTGCGGAAACAGTTGCCGAAAGAGCCGATCTGCGCACCCTGCTTCGCCGGGAAATCTGGAAAACCGCCGCCATATCAACGGAGTTAGCCTTGCCTGAAACCGAAGCGTCTGATTTCCTGACGTATAAGGAATACCGTGAATCCGTCAATCACATGCCTTCCCACCGGATCCTCGCCGTCAATCGGGGCGAAACAAAAAAAGCGCTCAAAGTCCATTTTGAAATTCCGCACGAAACTTTGATTGAGCTTATTTCACGCCAAATTGTCACAAGTTCTTCTTTGTGGCGAAATGACCTCATGGATGCCGTCCAAGACAGCGGCAAACGTTTATTGTTTCCTTCCATGGAACGTGAAATTCGCAATCTGTTGACTGAAAATGCCGAAAAGCAGGCCATCAGTCTATTTGGACGTAATTTGCGACAGCTTCTGCTGCTGCCGCCGCTGGCAGGCCATACGGTTCTAGGCCTTGATCCCGGTTACCGTACCGGTTGCAAAGCTGCAATTGTGAATCCGCAGGGCAGCGTTCTTGCCACTGCCGTTTTTTATCTAACGCACAGCGAATCTCAACGCCAATCCGCAGCCAAGCTTATGCTGGAACTGATTCAGCGTCATAACGTAACTTTGGCCTCCATCGGCAATGGGACCGCATCCTATGAAACCGAAGAATTTCTGGCGGGTTTAATCCGCGACAACAACTTATCCATGCATTACGTCATCGCCAATGAAGCAGGCGCTTCCGTCTATTCTGCATCCAAACTGGCCAAAGACGAGTTGCCTGATCTCGACGTAACACTGCGCGGTGCAGTATCCATCGCCCGGAGAGTCCAAGATCCGCTGGCCGAACTGGTCAAAATCGAGCCCAAAGCCATCGGCGTCGGGCAATATCAACATGATGTCGACCAAAAATCTTTGCTTCAGGCGTTGGACGGAGTCGTGGAATCCGCCGTCAATCATGTGGGAGTAGATCTCAACACCGCATCCGTTGAATTGCTGCGCCATGTAGCCGGAATTCAGAGTCTTGTCGCAAAAAACATCGTTGCTTGGCGAGACGCCAATGGCCGTTTCACCCGGCGCAAACAATTGCTGAAAATTCCCCGGCTGGGTCCGGCTGCTTTCGTTCAATGCGCCGGCTTTCTCAGGGTGTCGGAGGCCGAAGATCCATTGGATAACACGCCCGTTCATCCGGAATCTTATATGTTGGCGGAAGCCGTGCTAACCCGACTGGGATTTACCAAAAAAGACCTGAGTTCCCGCACTCGGTTGTCCGAGTTGCAAGAGATCATAAAAGCAGTGGATGCCGCAACGTTGGCAAGTGAATTGAACGCCGGCGCACCCACCGTCCGGGATATTCTGGATGCATTGGCCAAACCGGGGCGGGACCCGCGTGAAGACCTGCCTGCTCCCATGACCCGCAAAAACATTGTCAAATTGGATGACCTGCTTCCAGGAACCGTCGTAAAGGGTACGGTTCATAACGTCACCGACTTTGGCGCTTTTGTCGATATCGGCGTAAAAATCAACGGCCTGTTGCATCGTTCCGAACTCAGCAACAAGCCCTTCCGTCATCCTCTGGATATTGTATCGGTTGGAGATATCGTGGAGGTCGTCATTCTAAGTGTAGATGCCGTCCGCAACCGCATTGCGCTCAGCCTGAAACAAGTTCCGAAGGTAACGGGGGCGTAAGTGCCATCATGATTGCTTATGCAATTGTCGGTTTTTCGCTTGGACTGTCCGCCGGCATCTCGCCCGGCCCTTTGTTCGCCATGGTACTCTCTCAAACCATTCGGCACGGTCTGAAAGAAGGACTCAAAACCGCGTTTTCACCGTTGATTACCGATTTGCCCATTGTCCTGCTGTCGACCGTGTTACTCTCCACCGCCTTTTCCTATAAGCCGGTACTGGGTTTGATCTCTATTGCAGGCGGGTTCCTGCTGCTATCCATGGCTTACGAAAACTGGAAGGTTCATGCCGTTCCCACCCCTTCCATGGATGCAGCGACAAGTTCCATCACCCAAGGCGCCCTCGTCAACGCCCTAAGCCCCCATCCCTATTTATTCTGGCTCATGGTCGGCAGCCCTATTATTCTTACGGCCCGTTCACAAGGCTGGAGCAGTGTTCTTGCTTTTGTCTCCGGATTCTACATGGCGCTGGTCGGAGCCAAAATGGCGCTGGCATTCATCGCGAATCGATCCCGAACCTTTTTGCAAGGCAAAGCCTATTCCTATTTGATGAAAATTTTAGCCCTGTTGTTGCTGGTATTTTCGTTTTTACTTTTTAAAGAAGGCATCGGACTTTTATTTTAGGTTTCTAAAATAAAAGTCCGATGCTAAAGTTTTGCGTTAACCCTCTTTAAAATTGCGATCGCTTCGGCGTCCTCAACTTGACCAAATTCGTGGTAAAACTGGCCGACTGCATAAAAAGATTCCGGTTGCAGCAAACATACCACTTTATCGGCTTCCCGCGCGAGATCCCGGATCGTGTCCGGCGGGCCTACAGGCACTGCGATTACAATAATTTTTGCTTCATGGCCCCGCAGCCATTTTATCGCCGCCCGTACTGTGTGCCCCGTCGCAATCCCGTCGTCGATAACGACAACCGTTCGTTCCTTCACATCCGGTGGCGCCTCAGATCCGGTATAGTCCTTCATGCGCCGTCGAACCTCATGTCGTTCCCGTTCAATGATCCGCTGCAGCTCTCGTCCTCCATTCTCGCCAAAAAATGCAGGGTCACCCAACAACGCTTCTCCGTCCGGCATAACAGCCCCCACCGCCACTTCCGGATTCAACGGATGTCCGATCTTTCGGGTCACCAGAACCCCCAGCCTTTTATTCAATGCCCTGGCCACAGGTTCCGCCACTACAAGTCCGCCTCTTGGAACCGCCAACAATAAGGGATCAGCCAGTGCAAGCCGACGCAAGCTTTCGCCAAGAATTACTCCTGCCTCCCACCGATTTTGGAGCATTGTCTCCACCTGCCTTCCAATTTAATGAATGACATGAAAACAACTAATTGGGCAAGAAAATCAAAGAAAAAACCAACAAATTCAGCGCCATCTGCGCTGTCTCCTTTTTCTCCCGCTTGATTGCAGTTCTCCTTTGAGATACAGTATATTTTGTGTTATTCTTGCGGAAGAAGGTGCAATAAATGGGAGACCCGATTCACAGTTCCAACGGAACGTGTCCGCAGTGCGGAAGCAAAGATATCAAGGAAGATGCTTTCGATCCTCACAACCTCCGCTATTGGGGAGTTGCCATTCTACTATTAAGCAGAGTATTCCATAATCCCTTCATGACTTTTTTATTCTGGGCCTTTATTGCCTTCCTCATTGCATTTTTAGTTCGAAGCATCTTTTCCAGGACAAAAATGAAATGTATGAGCTGTGGCGCTGCTTTTGAAAAGCAGAAGCAATAATTTTCGCACTCTCATGCCATGGATTGGCGTGAGAGTTTTTTGTCGTCCATTTCATGCAACCGGTCCGCAATGGAAATGAAAGGATAACTGTGCAGAATCGCTTCCAACTTAACCGGATTGCCACCCACATTGTAATATTGAATGAATGATTCCAATAAAGGCAAGGACAGTCGGCGTTCACGGGGATCCAGTTCGCGTGGATGCAGATAAACGAGGGCGCTGCGGCCCTGCGTATTGACGGTGCGAATCCCGCGTTCGATCAACCACCGGGGAAACAGCCGAAAATAAAAGCCGCCGGAAAACCCAATATTTTTGCCGAAAAGCCGCATAACCGACATCGGGACTTCATACAACGTTAATTTTCGCCCGTTGACGCAAGGATGATGAATGGCGGTCGGCGCGTTGGGAATCCCATAAAGAAAAGTTTTGACAGGAAAAATGCTGGCATCATATTTCAGTCCGAGCGATTCCAAAATCTCCAAATAGTGAAGATTACTTTCCACGATGGACCATGAAGGCGCCCGATAGCCGAGCACCTTTTCGCCGGTTAAAGTCTGCAGAATTTCTGCAGACTTTTTTACATCGTCGCGAAACTCCTCCGCAGTCTGTTTGTAAGCAAGCTGGTGGCCATATCCATGGGATGCAATCTCGTGCCCACCGTCGGCAATTGCCTTCACTACATCAGGATATTCTTCCCCGATTTGTCCTAAAACAAAAAAAGTGGCTTTGCAGCCGGCATCGCTGCACATTTGCAGCAACAAATCCATATCCGCCCGAAATCGCGATTCCTGACCCCGGTAACGGGAAAGATCCACGCCTTCGTAATTGGCATGATACCAGTCCTCGACATCAAAAGTCAGGATATTATGGATAGGCAACTCTCCCGCGCAGTCAGTCATTCTTCTTTTGTCCCTTAATCGCAAATGAAGTACAGAACAAATCCGTCAGGCCCCCCATAGTCGCCCCATCGGTTACACATGCAAACGGATGGTATTGCTTTAAAAAAGTTATGGAGCCAAAACCCAGCCGGGAAAACACCTGCGCCAATTCATCCATGGCGTACATCCTGTCAAATTTCTTACTATGCTCAAATAAACGAAGCAGCTTTCGCTGTATGGAACCTTTATGCAAAGTCTGAACCAGCAAGGTGCCGCCCGGTTTGGTCACTCGCGCCAATTCAGCGACAACCGGTTCATAGTCTTCAATAAGCTGAATCACGCCAATACACACGGACAAATCAAACTTGCCGCTTTCAAACGGCAATGCTTTTAAATCGCCGGTCAACGTCTTCAGTCCCCTGCCCGCAGCAAATTCCAAGCTTTTCTCCGAAAAATCAACTCCGTATACGGTATTGGTTTGAGCCCACGGTTCACTGAAAGCACCGACGCCGCATCCGGCGTCAAGAATCTCCCGGCCCGTCATTTCACCGACCCAATTCAAAATATGATTTCGCTGCACAAAAAAACTGTCATCATCAAAATAATCCGATGATTTGACCGATGCCCCATGCGTTGCCGCTTTTTGGTCAAAATACTGCTTCCAGTTTGAATTTTCCACAATCACGCCTCCATCAACAACCCCGTCTCATTGGGCACAACAACTTGCCTTACGGCATAACATATTGAATAATTTTTTCCCCAACCGGTCCAGTGATAAAATCAGGCAAAACCTTCCACAGTTCAATAAATAGATGCAACCGTTCTTTGTCCGGCGGTCCGACGGCTTCCCCACGGTTTCCATAAAACAGATACTGTAAAGGTTTCGGCTGTGCTCCCCATTGCAGCTTGTAGTGGTAGGTTCCCGAGCCTATCGGCGACCGTCCGAGGTCCAGTGTTTTCATTTCTTTTTTTAAGCCGAACTTTACGGCCTCCCAATACATAAAATTATTCAGGTATCGGGAATTGTATTCCACAAGGTTTGCACCATAGGGATAATACAACGTGGCCTGAGCTTCATCCGCCACGAGGAGCATGCCGCCGACGACTTTTTTCGTTTGCGAATCCAGTACTGTCAGCAAAGAAGTTTGCTCCGGCAAGTAGCGGAAAAAGTTTTGAAAAAAACGGATCGACGGGGCAGGTGAACCCAACTGTTTCATCCGTCGAACATACACCTTGTAAAAATCCGGCAACCGATCGGCATCGAAAGAAGCTTCAAACCAATTATTTTTATACGTTTTGCGCACGTGGTTCCGGCAGCTGGCCGTCGCCTGCGCCAGTGTTGCTTCTTCATCCGCCGGCAACGGCAAAACAAAGGTGCAATTTTGTGAATAAGACTGCCAGTCCGGCGACTCAATCTTCTGCTCCTTCAACCGCAGTTCCACACTTTTTAACTGTTGCTTTTCTTGTATTGCCGTCGCCGATTGGATTGCAAACGCTCCGGCCTCCTCATCAACCGCGCAAATATCTGCAAAATTGATAAACGGCAAGGAAACGCCGACCCTTTTTCCGCTCAGATTTCGGCCCACCACCATCGGCAGTATGGCGCGCATTGTTTTCTGTTCGTCCACCACTGCGTGATATGCGCATTGATACCCAAACGAATCGAGTAGAATGCTGCGAAAAGCAATCGTATGAAAAATCGATCCCCAGGCCGATGCCAAACGATCCCATTCTCCCCTCAGGGAGTCTTGATAGGCTATGCACCGCAACATCGCGGATTTATCCCTTCAACCAACAGAAAACACCGATCATGATGAATGCGCAGCCAGCCCATTTCATCATGCTGATATTTTCCTGAAATACGAAGATGGACACCACCAGCAATAAAATATACTGAAGGCTGGCCACAAAACTCACATAGCTGAGATCAAAAATTGACAGGCAATATACCCAAAGCAACGCCGCCACCGCATAAGAAAAAAAGCCGGCCAAAATACCGGGTGACGTGAGATATCCCCACATTATCGCAGACAACCCACCGTCAAAATTAACCGTCCTGCTACCGATCTTGAGCAATGTGCTGGCAAGAACCGTCATGCTCACACTTCCCAAAAGCACCAAAAAATTTATCATGCGTTCCCCTTGTCCGGCTTGTTCGCTGCCTGTTCCATTTCTTCCACCCGCAGCCGAAGCAAGCCCAGCTCCTGTGAAATTGCCTTGTTCTGCGCCTTTAATGCGGAAAGGCTGACACTCATGTTCAACAATAAAAGATAAGCGCCGGCAATCAACAAGGAAAAAAATGCCGACGGTGCATAATAGACGCCGATTAGATTGGAAAATCCGTCCAGCAACCCGCGAAACAGGGACATCACTAACACAAACAGCCCAATCATAAGCCAGACTAGGGAATATTTCTCCTTGAGCAACCGTTCACGGGCCAAAAAGAATACCGACAGCAGGATAATTAAACTGAATGTAATCCCAAGCCACTGGATTTTTTCAAACGACCCGCCTAACACCGTTGTCTCAC
>CAZSRN010000005.1:0-10821 GCA_964609115.1 uncultured Veillonellaceae bacterium
AACCGGCCACCTGGCTTGCGTTGCAGCCGAGGTAGAGCTTGAAGTTGGCCGGATTCACCGTGGCGTTGGTGCTATCGGTCTTCATGTCGTAGTTCAGGTCGGGCGAGTACTTCGGCCAGGTGTAGGCGCCGCACTGGGCACTGCATTGCAACGATTAGGGATTCATACGATTAACGAATTGCTGGAGCATTTTCCGATACGTTATGAAGATCGAACACGGATGCAAAAGATCAGTGAAGTGCGTCATGGAGAATTCGTCACTTTTGCCGCTACCGTGGAGCGTGGTGAAGTTCACCGAGTCAAGGGAAAGTCGATTGCTCGTCTATGGGTCAGGGATGAAACGGCGCAAGCGGTATTGGTATGGTTTAACCAGCCTTATCGCGCTGCAGCGTGGAAAACCGGCGCGAAAATCACAGTATACGGGAAAGTGAACCGTTTTAAAGATCAGGTGCAGATTGATTCGCCCGAGGTTGACAACAAGCCCGCTGATGAGTCCCTGAATTTGGCCAGAATTGTCCCTGTGTATCCGTTGACGCAAGGACTTGGAGCACGCACCGTACGAAAATTGATGGCGGAAGCTCTGAATTTCCAGACTGCGTTACCGGAAACAATGCCAAAAAGTGTATTACAATCTTATCAATTAATTGACCGATCCACTGCGTTGCATGAAATTCATTTTCCCACGGATTGGGAGTCCATGCGGCTGGCCAAACGACGGATTGTATTTGAAGAATTATTCCTGTTACAGTGCGCCCTGGCGTTTTTGAGACGCCAAAGGATAGACGACAGACGAAGTGTTGCTCACAAACCGGATGGAGAAAAAGTGGAGAAACTCCGCAATCATCTGCCGTTTCAGCTTACCGACGATCAATGCTCCGCCTATCGGGAAATCAGCGCCGACATGGAATCGGTTCGGCCGATGCATCGATTGTTGCAAGGCGATGTCGGTTCAGGCAAAACGGCAGTGGCATTTCTGGCCCTGACAAAAACCGTCGAAAATGGATTGCAGGGTGCGTTGATGGCTCCAACGGAAATTCTGGCGGAACAACATTATCAGAGCAGCATTGAATTACTGGGCGCTCTGGGCGTTCGTACTGCTTTGCTGACAGGAAGAGTCAAGGGAATTGAACGCAAACAGCTTCTTGAATCTTTACGTTTGGGAGAGATCGATCTTTTGATCGGTACCCATGCATTACTACAGCCGGATGTAGTTTTCCGGCGACTGGGGCTGGCCGTAACGGATGAACAGCATCGGTTCGGTGTTGGGCAGCGTGCAACTTTGCAAGGAAAAGGGGAAGTGCCGCATTCCCTGGTGATGTCGGCGACGCCGATCCCACGAACCATGGCATTGACGCTGTACGGGGACATGGATGTTTCCGCTATCCGT
Source organism: uncultured Veillonellaceae bacterium (assembly GCA_964609115.1). Lineage (GTDB taxonomy): Bacteria > Bacillota > Negativicutes > UBA1444 > UBA1444 > UBA1444. The sequence continues at coordinate 1,388 of CAZSRN010000005.1, forward strand.
CAATTACCGCCCGGACGCAAACCCATCGTAACGGCCGTTCGCTCCGGCAAAGCCTCGCGCGAAAAAGTGTATCGCTTTTTGGTTTCGGAAGTGGCGGCAGGTCGGCAGGGATATGTTGTATGCCCTTTGGTGGAGGATTCGGAAAAGATGGAGGCGCAGTCGGCAACCGCCGTTTATATGGAATTGACAACAACAGTTTTGCAAGACATCTCTTGCGGGCTGCTGCACGGACGGATGACCGCCAATGAGAAAGAAGCCGTAATGCGGGAATTTGTTGATGGGCGAATTTCCGTACTGATTTCTACAACGGTGATTGAAGTCGGAATTAATGTTCCCAACGCCACTCTCATGGTGGTGGAAGACGCCGCACGTTTTGGATTGGCGCAACTTCATCAGTTGCGGGGAAGAGTCGGCAGGGGAACAGAACGTTCTTACTGCGTTCTGTTGCATAATGAAGAAACCGGCGCAGCTCCGGAGCGTTTGCAAGTACTGGTACAGACGGGGGATGGGTTTATCGTCGCCGAAAAAGATTTGGCGCTCCGAGGACCTGGACAATTTTTAGGCTATCGCCAGCATGGTCTGCCCGAAATGAAGATGGCCTGTTTGGCTGATGATATCGGCGTTTTGGAACAGGCCCGCGAGGCTGGAATCCAAATCATGAACGATCCCCAAGAATCAAAGTATATGCAGGCTTTACTGAAACAGCAGTTTGAAAGGTTTTTTGACGTCTTGTTCGCAGGTTGAAGGGATACTTGAATTCATGCAGAATAATTAATAAAAGGTAATACCCCTTGATTTTTCGGGAAATTTTCGTAATATGGAGGAGTTAAAAATGCCTATTGTTCAAATTGACCTGCTGGAGGGAAGATCTCTGGAACAAAAACGCGCGCTGGTGGCAAAAGTAACAGACGCGATTGTGGAAACTGCGAAATGTCCTGCCGATGCAGTAACCATTATTCTGCGTGAAATGCCGCCGACTCATTTGGGCAAGGGTGGAAAATTGCGCTCGGATCAATAAGACGAGACTACGATTCAAAATTGCGTGGGGGACCGATCGGTCCCCCAAAGTTTTCAGGAGGGGTAAGCAGATGTCCGATGGATCGGAACTTGAGATCAAACTGGCAATCACAGATACTCGATTATTCGATGTAATAATGGAAGACGCAGCTATTCGAGCCATGGCTGAAGGGATCCAACCGATTACCCGTTCCTTTGAAGCGCTATATTTTGACACGCCCAACTTTTCCCTTCAACAGCATGGTTTTGCCTATCGTATTCGCCATGAGGGGGAGAAATGGGTCGCCACCGTAAAGTGCGACAGTGGAACCAACGGAGGTTTTTCCATCCGGGAAGAATGGAACGAGGAGGTACGGGGCCCCGAACCGGATCTGCATCTCTTTGATGGAACCAATGTGGGCGAACGGCTGGCGGCGGCGATGGAAAACGAAAAACTGCAGCTGTTGTTTTCCACGCGATTTTCCAGAAACGCGCTGTTACTCAAAACAGCCAACGGATCTCAGGTAGAATTGGCGTTGGATCGCGGCACAATCTGGAATGGCTTGAAGGGTACGCCGATTAGCGAGCTTGAATTGGAACTGAAAAGTGGAGACACCAGTGAGTTGCTTCATTTGGCGGGAGAATTTTCCGGCCGCTGGCATTTGCTGCCTGAACCTAAAAGCAAATTTGCTCGCGGGCTTGATTTGCTGCAAGCCGATGTTCCAACCCCTTCCGCCCTGTTCGCGAACCCTCCCCGACAAGAGATGGCAGAGCCGACAGCGATCGCATTGGTCAATGTTTGTGTTGCTGATATTTCCACCTGCGCCGATCGGATTTTGACACAAGAGGCTTCCCCGGAAACGGTTCGGGAACTTCGCATACAATTACGGCGGCTGCGTTCCCTGCTTAAATTTTTTCAGCCCATTCTTTCAAAAGAGAAGGGAAAAATTCATATCGAGCAGTTGAAACAGTGGGGGGGGCTGTTGGGCAGTATTCGCGATATCGATGTAATCTCCAGCGGGTGGAAAAAGTTTACGACCCGGTTTGCCCCGGTTTTTTCATTGTCCAGCCAATGGATTGACGTTCTTCTGGAACGTCGGAGCTTTCTTGCGGATGACATTTTATATCGCATTTCACAGGGATCGTTAACACAGCAGCTATTTGAGCTGCAGAGCCGGCTTTATCAGGAACAGGAAAAAAGGTCCGCCGATGGAGTGGAGCTTTCTGCAGATTCCACGGTTCGCAAAGCTTTTTTACAGGCAGTAAAGCAGTTGCGCGACGAAATTCAGGCCATTGAGGGTACTATCGAAATGAAAGCATTGCATCAGTTTCGCATTCGCGCCAAGCTCCTTCGTTATGTGCAGGAATCGCTCAATGCTATTGCTCGCTATCAAGATGAAGAATTTACGCAAGCCTTGAAAAAGGTTCAGTCGCACATCGGTAAAATTCACGATACGTATCAAATGAAAAGCCTGCTCGAAAAATTCGATGCAGGCAGTGTGGATGATCGTTTTCTGTTGGAAAAAGAGTTGTTTGTCAGTTGGCGTAGTCGGGATATGGCGGAACAATTGTCCAGTTTGTCCTCCGTATTGGAGTCCTTGCGACTTTCCGCCAAACTTCGGACCCGGACGCTAACGGCGTTGCGCTCCGGCAAGAGGGCACAGTCTGGCCAAAGTTCCGGCTCGCATGAACCAAGCGAGTGATCCGTTCGTCAGCTCGGAATTTTCGAGCAAAACGGCGGCGGCGCTTGCAGGACGATAAGTAAAAACGGCATCGCTGATTTTTTCCGTCCATTCACTCAACAACGGCTCATGTCCCACAAGGATCAATACATCCAGCGAAGGAATCTTGCTCCATTCCGCATGCAGGTCGGCCAATTTCCCGTTTGCGACCGAATCCACAACTTGAATTTTTGCTTTTTTACCAAAGGCGCCCCTGATAATTTCGGCAGTTTGTACGGCGCGAAGTAAAGGACTGCTCCAAATCATAATATCGCGACCGGAATATAGGCACTGCGCCAAACCGCGCGCTGCCTGTTTCACTTTTTTGCGGCCGATGGAGGTCAATTCCCGTTCAAAATCGGCCTTTGCGTCGGTTCGAGGTTCTGCCTTCCCATGGCGCATCAATACAAGTTCCATTTTCAATCCCTCCAATACTTTGGGGTTGCAGGAATCAGAATTGCGAAGGCTGCAGTTCATTCGCCACACTTTGGCGAGCACTACGCATCAGTTCGTTTTGAGCGTTCACTTTCAGTTTGTTCTTCGATTGGCGACGGCGATATGATCCGTCAGATTTCATGTCATGAGCTTTTTGATTGTCCATCATCAACAATTCAAGAAGCTGAAAGATTCGATTCCGGTGACTTTCAGTTTCAACCGGGAAAAATAGTTCAACCCGGTTGTTTAAGTTTCTCGGCATCCAGTCCGCACTGGAAAGATAACATTTTTCTTCGCCGCCGCCAGTGAAATAGAATATTCGACTGTGCTCCAGAAATCGTCCGACAATGCTGCGAACGGTGATATTGGCACTGATTCCTGGAACGCCGGGACGCAAAACACAGATTCCGCGAATAATCAAATCGATTTTCACTCCTGCGGAAGAGGCCTCATACAGTTGGGTAATAATTTCTTTATCCACCAATGAATTCATTTTGGCAATTATTCGGGCCGGCTTTCCCTCACGCGCAAATTGAATTTCCTGATCGATCAATTCAACAATTCGATCCCGCAACCCCAGGGGGGCGACGACGATTTTATTCCAGACAGGCGGATCCGAGTAACCGGTAAGCACATTGAAAAAACCGGAAGCATCGGCGCCAAACTGGTCATTTGCGGTAAAAAGCCCCAAATCGGTATAAATCCGGGCGGTAGCATCGTTGTAATTACCGGTGCCCATATGAACGTAACGTCGAATACCGCCATCCTCACGCCGTACAACCAGACACATTTTGGCATGAGTTTTCAAGCCCACCAACCCGAAAATGACATGGCAACCGGCTTCTTCCAGGCGACGGGCCCACAGGATGTTGTTTTCTTCATCAAACCGGGCCATGATTTCCACAACCACAGTAACTTGTTTGCCATTTTCCGCAGCCTGCGCCAAGGCACGCACGATGGGGGAGTTGCCGCTTACGCGATAAAGAGTCTGCTTAATAGCTAATACATCCGGATCTTCCGCGGCTTGGCGAACAAATTCGATTACCGGTCGAAAAGATTCGTAGGGATGATGAAGCAGCAGATCCTTCTCCCGAATCGCCTCGAACATATTTTCCTGCAGCAGCAGGTCACTGGGCCGCTGAGGCTGCAATGCGGTTTGCCGCAAATGTTCCAGCCCGGAAATGTCAACAAATTTACTGAAACAGTTCAAATCCAACGGACCATTCATTTCATACAGGTCGTCTTCTTCAATATGCAATTCATCCAGCAGAAACTTTTTAAGCGCTTTATTGTCTGCAGCGCCAATTTCCAAACGTACGGCGCGCCCACGTTTTCGCTGCCGCAGGGAACGTTCCACTTCCAGCAACAGATCGTCCGCTTCTTCTTCATCGATTAGAAAATCAGCATTACGGGTAATTCGAAAAGGAACAATGTTTTTGATACGATATCCATGAAAGAGTTGCCTACAATGCAGACGAATCACGTCTTCAAGAAACACAAAGCAACGTTTGTTCTTTTCGCTGCCGGGAACTTCTAGAATTCGGGGGACCATGCCGGGAACCTGAATCACCGCAATTCCGGTTTCACCGGATTTTCCAACCAACGTCAGTCCAAGATTCAAGCTGCGATTGGCCAGGAAAGGGAAGGGATGACTGGCATCTACGGCTAAAGGCGTCAATACGGGCGACAACGTGTGGTCAAAATAATTTCGCAGCCACTGTTTGGAAAAAGGCGACAAATCTTCCGGCCGCATAAAATAGACATGCTCTGCCTCGAGCTTGCCCAAGATGGTCTTCAACATCCGATATTGCTGTTTAACCTGCTTGTGCGCTATTTGGGCAATGGCCGACAATTGCTGCCGGGCTGACATTCCTGCCGCATCTATCCATTCGCGGGATTCATCGTGTTGATTTTTTAGCGATCCAACCCTTACCATAAAAAACTCATCCAGATTGGAACTGGAAATCGCAATAAATCTCAATTGTTCCAAGAGCGGGGTATCCCCGGCGGTTGCCTCACTCAATACCCGTTCATTAAATTTAAGCCAACTCAATTCCCGGTTGATAAAATATTCCGGCTTATCAAAGTCCATAAGAACCTCCTGATTGAATAACAAGAATCGGGCGGATTCCATGCACATGCTTGAAAAAGTCCGCCTTATCCTCAAACGTCCATTGCTCAAGCGAAAAATCTTCGAGAGGTAATACGGTAATGATCAGATCATCACCGCGCAAATGAATCTCACAAGAATGCGCTTTTTGTTTGTGGCTTCGATCAATGGAATCCGCGAGGCGAATCATGGCGGCCAATTTTGCCACTTTTACTTTTTCTTCCCGGTCAAGGCGGGCAAAGTTCAAGTCTAAATTAGAGGGAGTGCCTTTTGAATGATAATGGGCAATATTGGCGATGACTTCTTTTTCTTGCTCGGAAAATCCAATAATATCGGACGAAAGAATGAGACGATAGGAAAAAAAGTAATGCCGGCGCAAATTGACGAATTTCCCGATGTCGTGAAGAATTGCGGCCACCTGAAGCAGAAATCGGTCGCGTCGGGTGAGCCCGTGCAAGGGAATCATGGCGTCAAAAATCTTTAGAGAAAGTTCTTCAACCGCGTGTGAGTGGAAAGTTTCATATCTATATCTGGTTCCAATATTGCGAACCAAAGACAGTACTTGTTGATCCAGCGTCGAAATAAACGGGTCGTTTACCTTTTCAGCAGCATGGAGCAATGTTACGCCATCCACCAGTTGGGCGTCGGGGAAAATAATTTCAGGAGCATTGGTAATGGACAAAATTTGATTATATAAGACGATGGTAGGCAATACCATTTCCGCTTTATTTTCACCCAGATGAAACATTTTCATCAGTTGCGGGAGATTCAGGTCGCGAACCTTTTCATACAGTAAGTTAAACTCATCCCGCCCAACCAGCGTAAGGCCGTCCATCGTTCCGCGCCCCAGCATTTGGAGCAGCAAATGGTTCTCATTGCCGGAAGTTACGATGTACCGTATGGTATGTTGCGCCAGTTCAGCTTTCACCGTTTCTATGGAACTAAAAATGTATTCGGACAGCGCCTGATGAAAATGAATGGATTCCCGTTCGTTTTTATCGAAGCTTTCCTTGATCCGCACAGCGCCGATATGGATGTTTTGCTGATATTGGATGATTCCGTTTCTTAATAGAGTGAATCCAAGCCCGCCGGATGAAATATCGACAAAAAGCAAGGCTTCATCCTTTTTTTCAATTTCATATTTTTGGATTGTGTGATAGAGAGCAACGTACTTGAAGAAGATTTCCTGCAGCATATCCACAATTTCCAGATCAAACCCTGTCCGAATCCGAAGCTGGTCGACAATGTAGTGCTGATTTTCTGCTTCACGCAAGGCGGTTGTGGCAATAACTCGATAATCCCGGACACCATATTCGCTGAGTAAACGTTTATATCCCCGCAATAGGGAACAAAGCTGCCCGGACGTAACAAAACTGATGCGTCCGGTTTTAAATGTTTCTTCCCCCAAAAACACTTCTTTGGTGGTCTTTTCAATAACGTGCAAATCGGTCAGATTGGTAAATTCACTGATTTGAAGCGTAACTTGCTCTGAACCGATATGAATGATCGCAAACAGGCGGGGTGAGTTTTTTTTGGACAAAAACCTTAACCTCCCTTCCACTATTTATAATAATACTTATAATTATTCGCTCAATTGGATTGAAACCCTTGTAACAAAGTTTAACATTGTGTTAAAAATGGAAGAATGCACATTTAATTTTACACTGCTCTAGCTACCTGAAAATGGTTGTGATATACTATTAAAAATAATTGGGAGGGGGTTGCCTCATGGTAAATGAGAAATTTGGTCCTGAAGCGCTCACGTTCGATGATGTGCTGCTTTTGCCCGATCATTCGGAAGTTTTGCCCAAGGATGTAGAAATTTCCACATCTTTGACACGCAATATCCGGTTAAACATTCCGATTATCAGTTCAGGGATGGACACAGTAACCGAAGCGCGTATGGCTATTGCAATGGCTCGAGAGGGCGGCATTGGAATTATTCACAAGAATATGCCGATTGAGCGCCAGGCAGACGAGGTTGATAAAGTCAAACGCTCGGAGCATGGAATTATCGTTGATCCTATATTTTTGGGACCTCAAAATCTCTTGCAGGATGCCCATAATTTAATGGAACGGTATCGAATTTCCGGCGTTCCTATTACTGAAAACGGCAAACTGGTCGGCATCATAACAAACCGCGACCTGCGGTTTGAAACCGATCTCAGTCAGCGAATCAGCGACTGCATGACTCAGGAGCATCTCATCACTGCGCCTGTCGGTACTTCGCTGGATGAAGCAAAGAAAATCTTAGGCAAGCATCGGATTGAAAAACTGCCGCTCATCGATGCGGATGGAAACTTGAAAGGCCTTATTACCATCAAGGATATTGAAAAAGCGCAAAAGTACCCCAATTCCGCCAAAGATGGCAAAGGGCGCCTGCTTGCAGCCGCCGCAGTGGGAGTAGGGGCTGATTTGATGGATCGATTGGCTGCTTTGGTTGCCGCCAAAGTGGACATTGTGGTTGTGGATACTGCGCACGGACATTCATCCGGTGTGCTGAGCGCGGTAAAAATGATCAAGCAACACTATCCACAGGTTGAATTGATTGCCGGCAATGTTGCTACGGGCAAGGCAACCGAAGCACTGATTGAAGCCGGAGCTGACGCAGTAAAGGTGGGTATGGGCCCCGGATCCATCTGTACCACCCGGGTTATTGCCGGAATCGGCGTTCCCCAGATCACGGCCATTTACAATTGCTCGCAGGCAGCCAAACCGTTTGGTGTTCCTATTATTGCTGATGGAGGCATTAAGTATTCCGGCGACATTACCAAAGCCATCGCCGCCGGTGGAAACGTGGTCATGATTGGCAGCATTCTGGCCGGAACCGAGGAAAGCCCGGGCGAGACTGTAATCTATCAGGGACGCAGTTACAAAGAATATCGGGGAATGGGCTCGTTGAGCGCGATGGCCTTGGGCAGTAAAGATCGTTATTTTCAAGAAAATGCTGAAAAACTGGTGCCGGAAGGAATTGAGGGCCGGGTTCCGTTTAAAGGTTCTGTCGCTGATACGATTTTCCAATTGCTTGGCGGCTTACGGGCCGGCATGGGATATTGCGGCGTAAAAAATATCGAAGAACTGATCAATAACACGCGTTTTGTCAGGATTACTTCCGCAGGACTCAAGGAAAGTCATCCCCATGACATTACCATCACCAAAGAATCTCCAAACTATAGCCTGTAATTTGGGGACATGAGTACAACAGAGCGAACGCAAATCAATGTTCTGGGAGTCCATGTCGACAGTGTAACCATGCAGGAAGCCGTGAACCGTCTGGTCACGTTTGTTAACGAGCGGCAGCCCCGATTGGTTGCCACTGCCAATGCAGAAATGGTTATGATCGCGCAGAATGATCCCGAACTCTTGACCGTATTGAATTCCGCTGATCTTGTACTGGCTGACGGGGCAGGTGTTGTATGGGCGGCCAACCGTCTGGGAAGCGGGGTTCCCGAGAGAGTTGCGGGATTCGACCTGACTCAGGAATTATTACGCTACTCCGCAACTGTCGGCTTTCGAGTATACTGGTTGGGGTCGGTGCCCGGCATAGCGGAAGCGGCTATTCAAAAAGCCACCATCGCCTATCCGGGATTAAAGACGGCGGGATGGCATGATGGATATTTTTCCGACGCGGAAGATGCGGACATCGTCCAAGCTGTTTCCGCATCGCATCCGGATATTCTTCTTTGTGCACTCGGTGTGCCTAAACAGGAAAAATGGATGCTGCGTAATCTTTCAAAATTGCAGGTTCCCGTTTCCATCGGCGTCGGCGGAACTTTTGACGTGATGGCCGGACGGGTAACGAGGGCTCCGCTGTGGATGCAAAGAATGGGTTTGGAATGGCTATATCGCTTGATTTGTCAGCCAAGCCGCCTGATTCGCATGCTGGCGTTGCCGAAATTTGTGCTTCGGGTTCTAGTGTCCGAATGGACAACCCACTGAGAAATGAGTATAATTATCGTGAATATGATAGGAGCAAGTGGGCGCACTTGCTTTTATTCTGTTGTTTGGCATATCTATAAAGGTTGGGGGCGAATAGATGACGTCTTTCCCTATTGTGAAAGAAGGCTTGCCTTTTATCAGCATCATGATTTGCATCACAGCCTTGGTTGCAGTGATTGCTAATGTTTATTGGGCTATTTTACCTGCGATTGTCTGTTGTTTTTTTATTTATT
>CAZSRN010000005.1:10831-14299 GCA_964609115.1 uncultured Veillonellaceae bacterium
AATAAAATAGATTGGAATTTTATTGCAATGCTTGTGTTTTTTTATTTACTTTTTCCGCAACCCACCCCGAAAAGTTATCTACGATCCATTCTCTCTATTATCTCCGGCTGATGGCAAAGTGATGAGTATTGTGGAAGTTCAGGATGATGAATATCTTGGCGAGGCTGGAACCAAAGTCACCATTTTTTTGTCGCCGTTCGACGTTCATGTCAATCGTAGCCCCATGGCGGGCACCATCAAATTTCAACAATATGTCTGCGGGCGTTTTCGCCCGGCCTATAAGGCCATCGCTGCCTGGGAAAATGAACGGCACGCCATCGGCATAGAATCTCCATATTGTCGCGTATTGGTAACGCAAATTGCCGGCATTCTGGCGCGCCGGATTGTTTCGTGGGTAACGTTGGGAACGGATCTTTCACAAGGGCAACTGTACGGAATGATTAAGTTTGGCTCGTGTACGGAACTAATCGTACCCCGTAATGTCGAAATACTTGTCAGCAAAGGCCAGCGTGTTAGAGCGGGTCTGACGATAGTAGGGAGGATCCCATCTTGAGAAAAACTTGGATTCCCAATGCTCTTACCGCATTAAATTTGGTGTTTGGGGTATTCGCCATTTTAACGGTTTTTGATGGGGACTTTACATTGGCCGCATATTTTGTCGTTGCAGCATTGGTCGCTGATAGCTTGGATGGCCGGGCCGCCCGTTATTTCGGCGTGAGCGGTGATTTTGGCAAAGAATTGGACTCATTGTGCGATCAGAGTTCGTTCGGAGTCGCACCGGCTGTAATGGCGTATGTCTTCAAGCTGAAAGACTTGGGTTGGATCGGATTTGTCGTGGCCGCTTTTTTTGCCTGTTGCGTCGCTTTTCGCTTAGCCCGTTTCAATGTCAATGTTTCCAATGTAAAAGGTTATTTCATGGGATTGCCGAGTCCTTGCGGCGGAGCCATTGTGGCAACGTTTGTAATGATTCCGCTTCAGACTCCTGAATGGTTTTTTCCGTTGTTTGTTACTTTCGTGGGATATCTTATGGTGAGTAAAGTAAAATATCCCGATTTTAAGGGCCATGGTGAAAAAATACAACCACTCCCTGTAGTTTTGACACTATTGATCATTGGAGCCTTGATTTATTTCCGTCCGGATAGCTGGCTATTTGCGCCTTTTTTTGCGTTCATGCTCTTCGGCCTGATCAACAGTATTTTTACGTCAAAATAGGGTATGAGTCAGAAAGGACAAGTTCATGAATTTTCCATTTGATATTATTATGTTTCCCGTACAATTGATTGTCGTCTTTTTCACGCTATATTATTTTCTGTTGTCTTTTTTCGGTCTCTTCCGCACAAGGGAACATATTCTTTCAGTGCCGACCAAAAGGTTTGCCGTTTTGGTCGCGGCCCATAATGAAGAAAATGTGATTGGACAGTTAATCGATAATTTTAACATTATGCATTATCCCAAAGAATTGTATGATGTCTATGTGATTGCCGACAACTGTACGGATAAAACGGCGGAAATAGCGCGAAACGCCGGTGCAAACGTGTTGGAACGTTTTGATCCGGCAAACAAGGGAAAAGGTTTTGCCATGGAGTGGGGATTCGCCAACCTTTTTTCCCAATCCATCCAATACGATGCAGTAGCCGTTTTTGACGCCGACAATCTTGTAGATCCCGAGTTTCTGCAGGTTATGAACCATCACTTAATGAAAGGCGAGTTGTTGATTCAAGGGTATCTCGATGCGAAAAATCCCACGGATACTTGGGTCGCCGGAACTTTTGCCATTTGTTTCTGGGTGGTCGATCATATCTGGAACCTGGCGAAATATCATATTGGATTGAGCAGCTGCCTGGGCGGTACAGGTATGGTTATTTCCACCGAGTTGCTGAAACGTCACGGATGGGGAGCAACCTGCCTGACTGAAGATCTGGAATTTACCATGAAATGTCTTTTGGAACATATTCCTACTTCATGGGCGCATGAGGCCATCGTTTACGATGAAAAACCGCTTACTTTCATGCAGTCGTGGAATCAACGCAAACGCTGGGCGCAGGGCCATTTTGACGTAGCTTCCCGTTTTATTTCGCCGCTCTTTATGGAAGGGCTGCGAAGTCGGGATGTTCGTCTGTTGGATGGAATATTGCATTTGTTGCAACCACACTTTTTGATTTTGTCGACAACTTATGTGCTGTTAAGTATGATTCACCAACATGTGCCTTTCTATACCAATATCCTGTACACAATTTTGCCGGGTGAGGTTTGGGCTGTTGTAGCTGTGGGACAATATATTTTTCCGCTCATCGTACTCACTAAAATCCATGCACCCCTGAAATCCTGGTTCTATATGTTGTTGTATCCCGTATTTATTTACAGTTGGGTTCCTGTAACTTTTATCGGGTACCTGCACCGTCATGATAAAAACTGGAGTCATACGCCGCACTCGCGTAGTTTGAGTTACAATGAGGCTATGGGAAATTTTCAGAAACAAAATATGCTGAGCAAGCAGGCAGCCAAATAAAGGTGAGTAACGGCTCACTTTTTGTATTTCATTACTATTGTCAGAATTGAGGAACACACGAGTATGTTTGAACTTACAATCATCGAGGAATTTGAAGCAGCCCACCGATTGCCGGATTATGAAGGCAAATGCTGTCGCCTGCACGGCCACAACTGGAAGGTGGAAGTTGTAGTGCGGGGAACGGAACTGGATTCCTCCGGATTACTGATAGACTTTAAAATTTTAAAAGGGCATGTGGCGGACGTTTTGCAAACTCTGGATCATTATTATTTGAATGAAACCGCCGCTTTTTCCCATATACCGCCAACAGCCGAATATATCGCAAAATATGTATATGACACGCTACAGGCGCAACCTGTTTTTTCTGACCGCGTCAAAGTATATGCCGTCAGGATTTGGGAATCTCCACGTTCCTGCGCCGCTTTTATTCCGGAAGTGTGAATACTATGAGCGCTTCAGTTTCCACCGCCGGATTGGTAGAGATTTTTTCATCGATTCAGGGAGAAGGGCTTTTGGTTGGGTGCCGGCAAGTGTTTGTACGCTTCGCCGGCTGCAATATTTCCTGTCAGTATTGCGATACTTCCGAATCGTTCATTCTTCCCTCAAATGCCCGCATCGAAGAACGAGCCGGAAGTCGAGTTTTCAAAGCAGTACCCAACCCAGTTCCCATCGGTTCTATTGTTTCAGCTATCCGGACTTTATGCACGTCACCGCATCATTCCATCAGTCTGACCGGGGGAGAGCCGTTGCTTCATCCGGGAGCGATAATCGCCATAGCCTCGCAAATGAATCACCTGCCGCCCATTTATTTGGAAACCAACGGAACTTTGCCTACGGCGCTTGCCGAGGTAATCGATTCCGTTGACATTATATCCATGGATTTCAAACTCCCCAGCGCAATGCAGGGAAAATCTTTTTGGCGGGAACATGCGAATTTTTTAGCCGTTGCAGCCAAACGG
>CAZSRN010000005.1:14309-17280 GCA_964609115.1 uncultured Veillonellaceae bacterium
CGTCTTTGTAAAAGTGGTCATCAGCAGGGAAACGACGTTGGAAGAACTGGATCGGGCAACGGACCTGATCGCGGAAGTCAACGATAAAATACCCTTGATTTTGCAACCTGTAACCCCGACCAACGGAATAGCGGCTATCAGGCCATCAACCGCGCTTCTTTGGCAGGAACGGGCCTTGCAGAAATTAGGCAATGTTAGAGTCATACCGCAAACTCATAAAATGATGGGGCAGTTGTAACAACCGTCTCATAAGGGGAGCGAAAACAAAAGTGCGGCTATTGTTGACAAATGATGACGGAATCAGGGCGCCGGGAATTCGGGCGTTATGGGAACGATTAAAAGACATCGCTGAAATTATCGTGGCTGCGCCGGCCCAACAGCAAAGTGCTACCGGCCATTCCATCACTGTGTATCATCCGATATGGGTCAATCGGCATACGTTTGACGACCCCCAAATATCCGGCTGGCGAATTGGCGGAACACCGGCGGACAGTGTGAAAATTGCACTGGACACGCTGATGTCGGTACAGCCGGATATTGTTGTATCCGGAATTAATCATGGACCCAATCTGGGAACCGACGTACTTTATTCCGGTACGGTAAGTGCAGCTGTTGAAGGTGCCATGCACGGCATTCCTGCGATAGCCATTTCTCTTGCAACAGACGAAGATTCTGATTTCACAGTTGCTGCTGAGTTTTGTCATAATCTGATACAACAAATCATTGATAAAAAATTGCCCGCGTTTAGTCTGTTAAATATCAATGTTCCTCCTGTACCGGCTGCAGAAATAAAAGGCGTATCCATAACAAAACTCGGCTGCATCGAATATGAAAACGCCTTTGACAAACGCGTAGATCCACGTGGGCGCACGTATTACTGGATGGCAGGCACACCTGTTGAAACCGTAAACGCAAATGACACCGATGTGGCCGCCATTCGTAGCGGTTGCATCTCCATTACTCCCATTCATTTTGACCTGACCGATTATGCGCTGCTGTCCCATCTACAGGATTGGAACAAAACCGACGGCAGGAAATTACGGGGAAATAACGAATAAATAAATTTTAGGCTGAAAATTAGATACGAGAAAGAGGGCGATTGTCATTCGAAAACTTTTGACTGGTAATGAAGCCATTGCCCGGGGGGCTTACGAGGCAGGCGTTCGGGTTGCCTGCGCCTACCCTGGAACACCCAGTACGGAAATTCTTGAGAATATCGCTCACTATCCTGAAATTGAATCCCAATGGTCCACCAATGAAAAAGTTGCGGTCGAAGTAGCGCTGGGATCCTGCCTTGCGGGCGCCCGGGTCATTACCTCCATGAAACATGTGGGCGTCAATGTAGCAGCCGACCCATTGTTTTCAATGGGATACAATGGCGTAAACGGAGGATTTTTACTGGTTTCCGCCGATGATCCGGGGATGCACAGTTCACAAAATGAGCAGGATAACCGTTATTACGCCAAGTTTATGAAAATTGCCCTGCTGGAACCCTCCGACAGTCAGGAGGCAAAAGATTTTGTTGCTGCAGGACTGGAAATCAGCGAACAATTTGATACTCCGGTTATGCTGCGAACGACAACCCGCATTTCACATTCCAAAAGTTTGGTGGATTTAAAGGATCGTCAGGAAGTCGCAATAAAACCCTATCAAAAAAATGTCGCCAAGTATTTTGTCGTGCCTGCCAATCAACGCCCGAAACGGCCGTTAATCGAAAAACGCATACAACGATTGGCTGAATTTGCCGATACGTTTCCCGGTAACCGAATTGAGGGAGACGGCCGGGAGTTTGCCGTAATTACGAGCGGAACCGGTTATTTATATGCCAAAGAAGCTCTGGGCGAGCGCGCTACTTATTTGAAACTGGGTCTGACCTGGCCATTACCGGAAAAGTTAATCCGCGATTTTGTCAGCGCACACAAGCAGGTATATGTAATTGAAGAGGGAGAACCTTTTCTGGAAGAACAAATAAAAGCGCGGGGAATGTCCGTGATCGGCAAGGAACTGTTTCCGCGCATTGGTGAATTGAGCGCGGCTATCGTGCGGGAAAAACTATTGGGCATAAAATTGCCGCTGTTGAACATCGACTGTACTGACGTTCCCGGACGCCCACCGGTATTATGCGCCGGCTGTCCTCATCGCGGCGTGTTTTCACTTGTCGCCAAAATGGCGGATATTGTCACCAGTGATATCGGTTGCTATTCTCTTGGATATATGCCGCCCTTAAATGCGGGAGATACCTGCATCGATATGGGCGCCAGCATCCCGAATGCCCTCGGATTTTCAAAAATCATGCCGGACAAAAAGATAGTCGCGACCCTTGGCGATTCAACTTTCCTCCATTCCGGCATTACCGGACTCATTGATGTGGTTTATAACCGCGGCGCTGTAACCGTGGTCATTCTGGATAACCGTATTACCGGCATGACCGGTCATCAGCAGAATCCGGCGACAGGCTTTGACATTCACGGCAAACCCGCACCTCAGGTGCAAATTGAAGACATCGTAAGGGCTTGCGGCGTTCAAAAAGTTTGGACCATTGACGCGTACGATTTGAAAGCCGGGGAAGCCGCCCTGCGTGAAGCATTGGCAGCCCGCGAACCAGCCGTTATTATCGCGCGCCGTCCCTGCATTTTAATTCTTCCCAACAAGGCCTGGGAACCGCTTGAAATTGATGAAACCTCCTGCAAACGCTGCCGCTCCTGCTTAAAAATCGGCTGTCCGGCAATTGAGCTGCGAGATGATAAAGTTTATATTGACGCCAAGACCTGCACAGGTTGTGGTGTTTGTCTGCAATTATGCAAATTCAACGCGATCCGGAAAGCAGGTGTGAAAAATGTCTGATGCGATCAATGTGCTGATTGTCGGGGTCGGTGGACAGGGAACTTTGTTTGCGGGCAAAGTAATCGGTGAAGTTGCGGAAAAAAGCGGATTGACCGTAAAACAATCGGAAGTCCATGGAATGGCGCAA
>CAZSRN010000005.1:17315-29137 GCA_964609115.1 uncultured Veillonellaceae bacterium
GGCGATCAGGTAGTTTCACCGCTGGTTGAGAAAGGCGAGGCCGATATTATCGTTGCGTTTGAACAACTGGAAGCGCTCCGCTGGATCGAGTTTTTAAAACCTGGCGGCACGGTAATCGTAAATGAGCAAAAAATATCGCCGATGCCTGTAATTATTGGATTGGCAAAATACCCAACGGATGTTTTCGACCGGTTGAATCAAGCCGGCGTTCATACAATCCAGGTAGATGCCGTTGCCTTGGCTGCTCAATGCGGAAACCCCAAAGCGGTAAACATTATCTTGTTGGGCATATTGGGAAAACGTTTACCGATGGCGCAGGATCTTTGGAACGCAGCTATCGCGGCTAAAAGCCCGGCTACTGCCCGAGAAACGAATTTGCAGGCATTTGCAAAAGGATGGAGTATTGCATGAGTTCGCCTAAATTTCGGGGTGTCTTTTTTGATCTGGATGGAACGGTGTTGGATACCACGCCATTGATTGTCAAATCATTTCAACATACATTCCAGACTCATTTTCAGCGGGAAGTCGGCCTCGAAGATATTCAGCCTTATATGGGAAAACCGTTGCGGGCAGCCATGGAAGTAATGGCGCCGGGTGAAGAGGATGCGGTCATTGCCACATACAGAGCTTTCAATCACATCCATCACGATCAACTGGCCGGAATATTTGATGGAGTGCAGGAAACGATCAAAACCCTTCACGAAGCAGGGATCGTTCTGGCAATTGTCACGTCAAAAACCTCCGTCATGGCTCGACGCGGGCTACGTCTCTTTGACCTGGAACAATATTTCACCACAGTAATCGGCGTGGATGAAACGTCCAGACACAAGCCGGAACCCGAGCCCGTACTGACAGCATTGCGTGAAACCCGGCTAACGGCTGCGGAATGCATCATGGTAGGCGATAGCGCTCATGATCTTCTAAGTGGAAAAGGCGCCGGCGTAAAAACAGCAGCTGTCCGTTGGAGTCAAGTTCCCTGGAATGAATTGCTGTCCGTCAACCCGGATTATATTTTGGACATTATGCCGGATTTGCTGGAGATCGTGCTTTCACCTGAAACCCGGAAGGAGGAGGGGCAGTGAACATTTCGCCAACTCTTGCCATTATGGGGGGGACGGGAGTCTATGATCCCAAAATGCTGGAAAGAGTGTCGTCGCTTTCTGTAGAAACGCCTTATGGCGAAGTAACTTGCCAGACAGGACTATATGCAGACAAAGCGGTAGCCTTTATTCCGCGTCATGGCCGTCATCATTCGATTCCGCCTCATTTGATCAACTATCGGGCCAATATCTGGGCGTTGAAAAAACTGGGGGTACGGCAAATATTGGCGACAACCGCGGTTGGATCCATGAATCCCGCGATGAAGCCGGGTGATTTTGTTTTGCCGGATCAGTTTATTGATTTTACCCATTTGCGAGTTTCCACTTTTTATGAAGGGGGAGACCGTGGAGTGGTGCATATCGATATGACCTCTCCGTATTGCAACGAATTGCGTCATATAGTTTCATCATCAGCAAAAGATCTGAATTTACCCTTGCACAATGGGGGATGTTACGTTTGTACGGAGGGACCGCGGTTTGAAACGGCGGCTGAAATCAAGGCCTTTGGACGACTTGGCGGAGATCTTGTCGGTATGACGGGTGTCCCTGAAGCCGTATTAGCTCGCGAAGCGGAAATGTGCTATGTTACGATTTCCATGGTCACTAATTTTGCTGCCGGAATCAGCCCCGATCTTCTTACTCACGGTGAAGTTCTTGACATCATGAAACAGAGTTCCGCCAATATTCGTTCCCTGCTGGATCACGTAATCCAAAATGTTGATCCCGGCGCTGATTGCTCATGTCACCACGCTTTGCGGGAATTTGGCGGTTTTAAACTGTAACATGGGAAATTTTTTATCATTACAGTGGACCCATGGAGTATTAACCTTACTGGACCAGACGCAACTGCCCCTGCAAGAATCGTACATTGAATGCGCTGATTACCGCCGGGTCGCCGAGGCCATTCGTCGGCTGGAAGTCCGCGGCGCACCCGCAATTGGGGCTGCCGCTGCATACGGACTGGTTCTGGGAGCCGGTGAAGTCCTGCGCATGCAGCAATCTTTAGAAAAACGGTTGCCGCTGATTGCAGATGAACTGAAGAGCACCCGCCCGACAGCCGTAAATCTTTTCTGGGCCATTGACCGGATGATGCGGATTTTTAACCAGGTTAACGATTCCTTGTCTCCTGCCGCCGTTGTGTCTCGACTGGAAGCGGAAGCCGAATCCATTGCCCGGGAAGATCGGGCAGGCAATGAAAAAATTGCGCAAAATGGAGCGTCATTGTTTAGCAGTCCTGTCTCCATCCTTACTCATTGCAATGCCGGAGCGCTGGCAACCGTAGCCGTTGGAACCGCACTCGGCGTAATACATCAAGCTTGGCTGGACGGACATGTTGTCGGCGTTTATGCGGATGAAACCCGCCCGCTCCTGCAAGGAGCGCGATTAACAGCTTTTGAATTGTCCCGTCAGGGTATTCCTGTTACTTTGATAACCGACAATATGGCGGCTTGGGTAATGAAAACAGGGCGGGTTCAGGCAGTCATCGTGGGAGCGGACCGAATCGCTCTCAACGGAGACGTGGCCAATAAGATCGGCACCTATGGGTTAGCTGTGTTGGCGCAGGCTCATCAAATTCCATTTTATGTGGCGGCGCCTTCGTCAACTTTTGATTTTTCAATTTTCGATGGGTCAATGATCCCGATCGAAGAACGCAAACATGAGGAAGTCTTTCATTTTGGCGGCATTCGAACCGCCCCGGAAGGAATTAATGCCTTTAATCCTGCTTTTGATGTTACGCCGGCTTCCATGGTCACTGCGATTATAACGGAGAAGGGAGTACTGAAGCCGCCATATTTACCTGAGATAAAACAACTATCGAACAAATGTTATGAGGAGGAAATATAGTGAAATCAATTATTCGCGACGCCAAACTAGCGCCACAGGGACAGGATAAAATCCGGTGGGTTATCGAACACATGCCGGTGCTGAATTCGTTAAATGCCGAGTTTCTCAAAACCAAACCCCTAGCAGGCATCAATATGGTGGTTACGGTTCATCTGGAAGCAAAAACCGCTTACCTTTGCATGGTATTGAAAAATGCCGGCGCCAATGTTGTTGTTACCGGCAGTAATCCCTTGTCCACACAGGACGACGTAGCAGCGGCCCTGGCGGAAGAGGGCGTCGGTGTTTTTGCCTGGTACAATACAACGCAGGAAGAATATGATCAATTTTTGCATCACGCCTTGGACACACGACCGCAAATCATTGTCGATGACGGAGGAGATCTGGTCTCCCTGCTGCATGGATCACGATCCGATCTGGCAGCCAATGTCATGGGCGGTTCTGAGGAAACGACGACCGGAGTATTGCGTTTGCGGGCATTGGCGGAGCAGGGACGGCTTAAATTCCCCATGATGTCGGTCAACGATGCCGATTGCAAACACTTGTTCGATAATCGTTATGGAACCGGACAGTCCGTATGGGATGGCATCATGCGAACCACCAATCTTTCGATAGCCGGAAAAACGGTAGTGGTCTCCGGCTATGGCTGGTGCGGCAAAGGCGTTGCAATGCGCGCAAGAGGGTTGGGCGCAAATGTCGTAGTCACGGAAATCAATCCGATCAAAGCAGCAGAAGCTGTATTTGACGGCTATCAGGTGCTGCCCATGATTAAAGCGGCGGAAGTCGGCGATTTGTTTGTAACGGTTACCGGTTGTAACGATGTCATACGGAAGGAACACATGGAACGGATGAAATCCGGCGCGATTCTTTCCAATGCCGGGCATTTCGATGTGGAAGTCAATAAAATCGACTTGTCTGCCTTGTCCAAATCGATTCGGACCGTCCGAAAAAATATTGAAGAATTCCACCTGCAGGATGGGCGAAAAATCTATTTGTTGGCTGAAGGGCGCTTGGTAAATCTGGCGGCAGGCGACGGACATCCGACGGAGATCATGGATCTGTCTTTTGCCATGCAGGCGTTGGCAGCGTTACACATTTTGAATAACCACAAAAATATGACTCCTGAGGTCCATAATCTGCCTCATGAGCTGGATTTGCAGGTGGCGCACTTGAAACTTGCCGCAATGGGCGTAAAAATCGACGCCTTGACTAGTTGCCAGACCGATTATCTTCACCAGGCCTAAGTCCATGCAATCGATCGAAGATTTAAAACAGTCGGTAGTTTGGGCCGGAAAACAGATGACAGAACGAAGGTTGGTCGCGGGAACCTGGGGAAACATCAGTATTCGCAACGATGCAGGAACTCGAATTCTAATCACGCCTTCGGGACGTCCCTATAATGAATTAACTTCAGCCGACATCGTCGTTATCGCAAAAGAAGGAACAATTCTGGAAGGTACTCGTCCATCTTCCGAATTACCTTTGCATTTGGCCATTTATAAAGCCCGTCCGGACATTTGCGCCATTGTACATACACACAGTTTGTACGCAACGGCTTGCGCCGTTGCCGGTGCATCGATTCCTCCCTGCCTTGAAGAACTGGTTCAGGCAGTAGGCGGCGGTGTGGATGTAGCGCAGTATGCTTTGCCGGGTACGACTGAACTGGCGCAAAACGCAGTAACTGCTTTGAAAAATAAAACTGCGGCGTTACTCTCCAACCACGGTGCAATCGCTTGCGGTCCCACATTGCGTGAAGCCCTGTTGGTAGCCGAATTAGTGGAGAAGGCGGCGCAAATTCATACTATCGCTTGTCAATTAGGGGAACCCCGTCGGTTAAGCGACGAGGACGTGCAAATTATGCGCCGGTTCTATGTGGAAAAATATCGACAACCTTAATGGAAAGGATGAAGAATATGAGTAAAGTATTGTTGCACTCCGGGCGTTATCTGAACCCAGCCGGAACCATTGTCGAAGGTGACATCGGTATTGAAAATGGACGAATTCTGTTCTGCGGCGCGGCTCCTTCGACTTGGCAGGCGGATGAAAAAATAGATTGCCACGACAAATTGACGACGCCGGGACTGGTCAATGCACATACTCACGCAGCCATGACCCTGTTTCGCAGTTATGCCGACGATATGGCGTTGATGGACTGGTTGCAGAAAAAAATCTGGCCGGCGGAAGCAAATCTTACCGCTGACGATGTGTATTGGGGCTCCCAATTGGCTATAGCCGAGATGCTGGCCTCAGGCACTACCGCCTTTGCCGATATGTATTTTTTCATGGATCAGGTCGCAAAAGCCTGTGTTGAAACCGGCATGAGAGCTTCCTTAAGCAGAGGTCTGATTGCCGCCGATGAACCGGCTCAACAGCAACGGCTGGATGAAAACGAACAATTGTTCAAGGATTTTCATGGCGCTGCCGACGGACGAATCACCGTGATGCTGGGGCCGCACGCTCCTTATACGTGCCCGCCGCGATGCATGGAAAAGGTTGTTGCGATTGCGCAGAGGATCGGCGCCGAAATCCATGTGCACTTAGCGGAAACTAAAGACGAAGTGGAAAAATGTCGCAGCATTTATGGAAAATCGCCGGTTGCGCTGTTAGATGGATTGGGTGTCTTTGACTGCGGAACTTTAGCAGCACACTGTGTTTGGGTTTCCCCTGAGGATATTCAGCTATTGGCCGATAAAAAAGTCAGGGTTGTTCACAATCCTTCCAGCAACCTGAAACTGGCCAGCGGCGCGGCGCCGGTTTCCGCCATGCTGGAAGCTGGAGTTACAGTGGCGTTGGGAACGGATGGGGCAACCAGCAACAACAAGCTGGACATGCTGGAAGAAATACGGATGGCATCTTTCCTGCAAAAACTGGACCGAATGGATCCCACCGTTTTACCCTCCAGTCAGGTATTGCAGCTTGCCCATCAGGCGGATTTGGCGGTTTATGCCACAACCGCACCACATTGGTGCCCGCAGCATGACCTGGCCTCGTTATTGACGTATGCAGCGTCTTCATCCGACATAAGTTACACGCTGATTGATGGTCGTGTCCTCTACCGTAACGGCGAATTCACGACTCTTGATATGGAAAAGGTTAAGGCGGAAGCCGGAGCTCGCGGGCTACGGCTGGTTAAGTAAAGGAGGAATTTCACTTGTACAAAATTCTCAGTGCGGAAGAGCTTTCCGCCGGCGTAAAATCGTTTATTGTGGAAGCGCCGATGGTAGCTCGCAAATGTCAGGCCGGACAATTCATCATCCTGCGGATTGATGAAGCCGGCGAACGGATTCCCTTGACGATTGCTGATTATGACCGGGAAAAAGGAACGATCCATCTGATTTTTCAAGAAGTCGGAAACACCACCCGTCAACTGGGTACATTGAAAGCAGGGGATGCCTTGCTCGATGTAGCCGGTCCGCTTGGCAAAGCAACTGAAATTGAAAAATTCGGCACGGTGGTCTGTATCGGCGGCGGCGTCGGCGTTGCTCCGGTTTATCCCATCGCCCGTAATGCCGATCTGTTGATCATGGAAAAGGAAATGCGCGACGTCAGTGACGTTCTTCATATTACGACCGATGATGGAACCGCTGGACGCAAAGGATTTGTTGTTGATCCTCTGAAAGACATGATTGCCGCCGGGGAAAAAATCGACCGGGTCATGGCAATCGGCCCGATGGTCATGATGCGTGGCGTAGTCGAAGTTACACGACCGCACGGCATACACACACTGGTAAGCCTTAATCCCATTATGGTTGACGGAACCGGCATGTGCGGCGGCTGCCGCTGCAGCGTAGGCGGCGAAACCAAGTTTGCCTGCGTGGATGGCCCCGAATTTGATGGCCATGCCGTGGATTTCAACAGTCTGATGTCAAGGGCCCGCATGTATCAGACTCAGGAACGGCAATGCAAGGGGGATGGATCATGTCACAAGTAAAGCATAAAATGCCGGAACAGGAACCCAGCGTTCGCCGGCATAATTTTAACGAAGTCGCATTGGGTTATGATGAAGAAACTGCAAAAGCGGAAGCTGCCCGGTGCCTGCAGTGTAAAAATTCACCCTGCCGCAAGGGCTGTCCCGTTGGAATTGATATTCCCGCATTTATCCGGAAAGTTAAGGAAGGCGACTTTGTTGCCGCCAACACGATCATCCGCCAATACAATAATTTGCCGGCTGTCTGCGGGCGAGTATGCCCCCAGGAAGATCAATGCGAAAAGCTTTGTATTCGGGGCATAAAAGGTGAACCGGTCGGCATCGGTCGTCTGGAACGCTTCGTTGCTGATTTTTCTTTAGGTGGAAGTTGTCCTTTGCCGGATCTGCCGCCTGCAGAAAAGATCGGCAAAGTCGCCGTCATTGGCGGCGGACCTTCCAGTCTCACCACCGCCGGCGATTTAGCCCGCATGGGGTATCAGGTGACTTTGTTCGAAGCCCTGCATACTCCGGGTGGCGTTCTCATGTATGGCATTCCTGAGTTTCGTCTCCCTAAAGAAATTGTAAAGTGCGAAATTGAGACGCTGAAATATTTGGGAGTCGAAATGGTCGTCAATGCAGTGATCGGCAAAACATTTACCGTGGATGAACTGCTGGAAGAAGAAAAATATGATGCTGTATTTATCGGTACTGGAGCCGGACTGCCGCATTTTATGAAAATGCCGGGTGAAAACCTCAACGGAGTTTATTCCGCCAATGAATTTTTGACTCGGGTCAATCTTATGAAAGCCTATAAGTTCCCGGAAACTGCTACGCCGGTTCGTGTAGGCCGCAATGTTGCAGTGGTCGGCGGCGGCAATGTCGCGATGGATTCGGCCCGCACCGCACTGCGGCTGGGTGCTGAAAATGTTTATATCGTCTATCGCCGCTCTGCGGATGAAATGCCGGCGCGGGCTGAAGAAGTGGAACACGCGCATGAAGAAGGCGTCAACTTCCAACTTCTGACCAACCCCGAACAGGTACTGGGCGATGAAGCCGGTTGGGTCAAAGGCTTGGAGTGCGTCCGCATGGAACTGGGCGAACCCGACGCTTCCGGACGTCGTCGTCCTGTGGAAAAGAAAGGCTCCAACTTTGTTCTTGATGTAGATACTGTTGTGATCGCCATCGGGCAAGGACCCAATCCGTTGATTCAGGACACGACACCCGGCATGCAGACCAACAAACACGGCAATATCGTTGCGGATGAAAACGGCAAGACGACCAAAGAGGGAGTTTTTGCCGGCGGCGACATTGTTACCGGCGCAGCGACAGTCATTCTGGCCATGGGCGCCGGTAAAAAAGCAGCGGCCTCCATCCATGAATATGTCCAAAAGAAAAAACAGCTGCAAAAATAAACGGATATATCCATCACCTTACTATCCTGCCGATCGTGAACCAACATCGGCAGGATAGTTTTTTTAAATTAAATCATAAATACAGCAGTTGGCAACAAGGATTTCTAATCTGAATCGAGAATAATTATAGTAAATATCCACCAATAGTGGACAATTACAGATAGGAGCGAATAGGGATGTTTCAGCAGTCAGACCGATTAAAAGGACTTTCTTCCGCTATATTCACGCAGGTCGATACCATGAGAAGAGCAGCCATTGCCCAAGGCCAGGATGTTATTACGCTAAGCCTTGGCAGTCCGGATCTCTCACCGGCTCCGCATATTGTGGAGGCTATGAAAAAAGCACTGGATGACGATGCAAGCTACGGGTATACCTTGTCCAAGGGAACTCCTGAATTTTTAACAGCTGTGGCAAAATGGTACCAACGAAAATTTTCCGTCACACTGGATCCAGCAACCGAAATTCATTCTTTAATGGGTTCTCAGGATGGACTGGCGCATATTGGCCTGTGTCTGGTAAATCCGGGAGATGTTGTGTTGGTTCCGGACCCCGGATATCCGATTTTTTTCGCCGGACCTCTTGTTGCAGGGGCTGAAATCGTCACTATGCCGCTAAAACCTGAAAATGCATATCTGCCGGATCTGGACGCAATAGATCCTGCCGTATTGAAACGAACCAAAATCATGATTCTAAACTATCCGAACAATCCGCTTGCAGCTACCGCACCGAGGGATTTCTTCGTCAAAGTGGTAGAACTGGCTAAAAAATATGAGTTCCTTGTAATTCACGATTTTGCCTATAGCGAGTTGGTTTTTGACGGCTATCGTCCGGATAGTTTTCTGTCCATACCCGGGGCCAAGGACGTTGCGATTGAGTTTCATTCCTTGTCGAAAACATACAGCATGGCCGGATGCCGGGTCGCTTTTGTTGTTGGAAACGCCGAAGTAGTCTCATTATTGGGGCGGTTGAAATCCAATTTTGACTACGGAATATTCTATGCGATTCAGCAGGGCGCCATTGCGGCGCTGAATGGTCCCGACGATTGCATTCTCGAGACGGCTATGCGGTATCAGCGGCGGCGGGACGTACTGGTTGACGGATTTGCCCGCTTTGGCTGGAATGTGGAGCGGCCCAAGGCTTCAATGTACCTTTGGGCGCCGGTTCCGACCCGACAAACGTCTTTTGAATTTGTCGCTGATTTGCTCAAGAACACCGGCGTGGCCGTTGTTCCCGGGATTGCTTTTGGCGAATGTGGAGAAGGATATGTCCGAATTGCTCTGGTACAGTCGGAAGCTCGACTGGCTGAATTCGCCGACAGAGCGGAAAGATGGCTGGCAAAATAATATAGACATTGGATAGTGGGATAAAAGGAGGGATTATTGTGCGCGCGTTGAATTTCTATTCGTCAACCTATCACAATCAACTTATATGCCGTCGTAAAACTTGTACTATCCGCATGGGTGACAAAACGGACAAATATTCGGAAGGCGATATTGTCTGGGTCACTGTAGGTAAAAAATTCGCACAGAAAAAACGAATTTACACCGCCATGATTGATCGGGTACTGGTAAAAGAGATTTCAGAATTGACCCAGGATGACCTGCGGGGAGAAAATCCAGATATTGACAATATTACGGATATCGTAACTTTTTTGGAATCCGTCTATAATAAAAAAATTCAAGTTTCCGATACCGTATCTGTAGTTTATTTTTCAGAGATCATTGAATGAGTTTCCAAAAATTACATAAGGTAAATATGATGGAGGGATCAACAAAGTGACAACAGCGATTTCCGATGCCTGTGTTCCGGTGGGAATATCCGGACGACACGTTCACCTGAGCCGTGAACATCTGGATGCGTTATTCGGTCCAGGATATGAATTGACCAAAAAGAAGGACTTGTCTCAACCGGGGCAATACGCATCTGAAGAAACCGTAGATATCATGACAACCAAAGGGGCTTTTACCCGGGTCCGAATTTTAGGACCGGTTCGTAAGGATACTCAAATTGAATTGGCATTGACCGACACGGTAAAACTGGGCATTAATCCTCCCATCCGTGATTCCGGCAATGTAGCCGGCTCTCCCGGCGTCGTTCTCGTTGGACCCAACGGAACCATAACGCTGGATCAAGGAGCCATTGTTGCCCTGCGCCATATTCACATGACACCGGCGGATGCCCAGCGGTTTGGCGTCAAAGACAAAGATATCGTCCAAGTCGAATGCCCCGGTGAACGCGCGATGACGATGGGGCAGGTTCTGATACGAGTCAGCGACCAGTACGCTTTGGAAATGCATGTCGACACGGATGAAGGAAATGCCGCCTGTCTTAAAACCGGAGATAAAGTCCGCATTCTGTAGTCTTGTAATCTTCGACAAATTTTTTGCAATCGGGAAGAAGGATTTTGCAAAAGGTAAGTCGAAGATTATTTATTGTGAAAATACAAAACGCTGTTCATGATAAATGAACAAGGAGTGTTGTTGCATCCATGGAGAACTCCACTGAAATCCTGAATTCTGTTCATCCATCACCGGATAAAAAACTGTTTCCGTATACGGTTGCATCCGTTGACAGGGCAATCGAACTGTTGCTCTTGCTGGAGTCCGCCTCGCGCGACATGGGCGTTACTGAGCTCAGCAAATTGCTGGGAGTTCAAAAAAGCACCGTTCATAATTTGCTTCAAACCTTGATGGCCCGGGACTTCGTTCGGCAGACAGACTCCGGACGATTTACCCTGGGTTTTTGTTTAATGCGTTTGGGATCCGCAGCCGCAGATCGTTTGGACATCCGCCGGCTAGCCGACCCGATTTTGCGGGATTTAGCCGTCGCGGCCAATGAATATGTTTTACTGGCGGTGTTAAATCGCGGAGAAGTCACAATTATCGACAGTGTTGCACCTCAACGTTCCACTTTTATTGTTCCGCGTATCGATTTTTCACAAACCTTTCATTGCACGGCTCTGGGAAAAATATTTCTGGCGTATGGATCAGATGAATGCCGGGAAAAAATTCTGAGTACGCCGTTGTACCGTTATACTCCATATACGTTGGTCAGTCAGGAAGCGATTGCTGAAGAAATCAACAAAATTCGGCGTCAGGGGTTTGCCGTATCCTGCGACGAAACCATTGAAGGCGTAATATGTATTGGAGCCCCGATTTTCAACGCGCATGGAAATTTAGAGGCGGCCGTATCAATATCCAGCGCCTCAGCCAATCTTACCAGCGAAAGACATCAGGATATGGCGAATATCCTCACAAAAAAAGCCACTGCGATTTCCAGACTTCTCGGATACTGATGCTGCGGTTGCGTAGCTGAAGCATAAAACCAGCATAAGGGAAAAGGAGGCTAAACGTATGCCAAAACCGGTCTTTAATGAAGAGCGATGCAAAGGTTGTGGTTTGTGTACAGTAGTCTGCCCCAAAAAAATCATTGTTCTGGCGGATCATTTTAACAGCAAGGGTTATCGCCCTTCAACCTGTGTAGATGAATCCCAGTGCATCGGTTGCGCAATGTGCGCCCGGACTTGTCCGGATGTAGTAATCGAAATCTGGAAATAAGGAG
>CAZSRN010000006.1:0-9156 GCA_964609115.1 uncultured Veillonellaceae bacterium
TAGGTAACGGGTTTCGACCCATTCTTTCACAATTTGACGATTGGTGCCCATTCCAAACGTGCCGCTTTCATATGAAAGCGGATATAGAACCTTGATCCAGGTTTCAAAACTGGGGCGAATCATTTCCTGTTCCAGTAAGGAAAGGGTTTCTTGCCAGATGGAGCTGTAGTCGTGTGCAGACAAAAGAGTCAACCCTTTCTTTAAACGAATTATCCACAGAGTTATCAACACATGTGCATAAGTTTTCCGCTTACAGGAGATATTCCGCCGGTTTTTTGATAAACAAATCGTTTGCCGTGTACTATCATAGCAAATGTGGTCAGAGTTATCAACAGGAACAATGCTTTATCGTTTTTGTTGACACCCGGCGAAGCGTGAACTATAATCTTTAATAGTCAGCATATCCACAGGAGTCTGTTCCTGATTCAAGGAGGTGTGGGGAAATGAAACGGACGTACCAACCGAATGTATTGTGGAAAAAGAAAACGCATGGTTTTCGCGAGCGAATGAAAACAATTGGTGGACGACTTGTCCTGAAGAGGCGCCGTGCAAAAGGAAGAAAAGTGTTGTCCGCATAATAGGCCGCTCAAAGTAGTGGCCTATTTTCCTTTTGCGGATGTATGGGTATGGATTTGAGGTTGAGACTATTTAAAAAGATTCGTTTGCGAAAACGGGCGATTTTCCGTAAAGTGTATGAAGAAGGCCGTTTTGTGTCTAATCAGATGATGGCGGTTCATTTTATGCCGAATCCTGAGCAGGCCCGGCGTATAGGATTTTCTGCCGGAAAACGATTGGGTGGCGCCGTAGTAAGAAATCGCTGCAAACGTCGTTTGCGGGAGTGTTATCGTTTGCATCAGCAGGAAATACCTGAAGCAACTGATTTGATTATTGTGGCAAGGCGTTCTATGGTTAATGCAAAGTGGGAGAACATTGAGGCTGCGTTTTTGGAAGCCATTGGTCGAAGCCGAAGGAACATTGAAAGAAACAGGGCGAGAAAATGAAACGTTTGGTTGTAGGAGCAATTGGTTTTTACAGACAATATATTTCTCCATATAAAACACCCTGTTGTCGTTTTGTGCCAACTTGTTCTGAATATGCAATAGTAGCGGTTGAAACGTTTGGCGTTCGAAAAGGCCTCTTTCTTGCTACAAAAAGACTGCTTAAATGTCATCCATTTCACCCGGGTGGTTATGATCCTGTCTAAGCGTAAGTGGTACTTAGCTAAGGAGTGAAGAAAACTTGTTTGATACGTTTGTTACACACCCTATGCAGCAAGCCTTAACATTTTTTTATATGTTAACACAAAAAGTAGGCTATCCAAGTTATGGCGTAGCCATTATTTTGCTTACAGTTGCAATCAAAATGGTGCTTTATCCATTGACGGTAAAACAGGTTAAATCGATGAAAGCGATGCAGGAGATTCAGCCTAAACTAAAGGCGCTGCAAGAAAAATACAAGGATAATAAAGAAAGACTTCAGGTTGAAGTTTCTGAGCTTTATAAGACGCATAAAGTAAATCCTTTGTCAGGATGTTTGCCTTTAATTGTGCAGATGCCTCTTTTAATGGGAATATTTTTTGCAATTAAAGAATATCAGTATGAAGGACCGACAAAATTTTTGTGGATTGAGAATTTACAACAGGGAACGGCGTTGTCAGATCCTAGCGATCCGTTTTTTATTATTCCATTGTTGTGTGCAGTAACTACTTATGTTCAGCAAAAACAAACAACAACAGAAATGACTCAGCAAAATAAAATGATGCTAATTTTTATGCCGGCGTTCATAGGCTACATAACGATTACTTTTCCAGCAGGACTGGGGATTTATTGGGTAGTGAGCAATTTTGTTCAAATCGTGCAGCAGTGGTTTATGTCACGAAATACAACTGCAGCCTGAGGAGGAAAGCCATGGATATGATCGAAAAAACTGGAAAAACCGTGGAAGAAGCTTTGGAAGCGGCGTTAGCTGAACTTGGCGTGGAGCGCGATCAGGTTGACTATCGAGTAATTGAAGCGCCATCTAAGCCGTTGTTTGGGTTGTTGGGTGGGCGTGAAGCAAAAGTCGAAGTGATACTAAAAAAGGTCGAGCCGATTGAAAATGCACGGACTTTTCTTGAAAAGGTCACAAAAGCCATGGGGTTGTTGGTAAGTATTGATGTTGTTTCTAATGAAGATAATGTTACACTGAATTTGCACGGCGACGACCTGGGTCTATTGATAGGTAAACACGGACAGACACTGGACGCGCTGCAATATTTGACGAATCTTGCGTCTCAACGTGATGGGCGAGATCGTTTGAGGATCATTATTGATATTGAAGATTATCGGAAACGTAGGGCGGATACGTTGGAGCAATTGGCGCTGCGCTTGGCAGATCGTGTAAAGCGGAGTGGAGAAAGGGTTGCGCTGGAACCGATGACCCCGCATGAACGAAAAATTATTCATATGAGCCTCCAGGAAGATTCACGGGTTGAAACAATCAGTGAAGGACAGGAGCCTTTTCGGCGCGTTGTAATTTCACCGCGTAAATAGTAAATTCAACCCAGTAAGAAAATTGTTTTACTGGGTTTTTGTGTATTTGGAGGATGTGATGTTGGAAGCCGAAACCATTGCGGCGATTGCTACATCGGTGGGAGAAGCAAGTATTGGAGTTGTAAGGGTCAGCGGTCCGGCATCTGTCAAGATTGCCCGGACCGTTTTTCGCAATTTTAGAAATGATGCGCTAAAACAAATTACTGCTCGCAAGATGGTGTATGGAAAATTGATCGACCCGGATACTGGAGAGATCATTGATGAGGTGTTGAGCGTATATATGCCGGCGCCGCATTCGTATACCTGTGAGGATGTTTTTGAATTTCAGACGCATGGTGGAAGCGCTGTGTTACGTAAAGTGTTGTCAGTGTTGCTTAAAAACGGAGCTCGCTTGGCTTTGCCTGGTGAATTTACTCAACGGGCCTTTTTAAATGGACGAATTGATTTGAGCCAAGCAGAAGCTGTCATGGATATTATTCGGGCGAAAACCGAGCTTGCGCTTAAAAATGCAACCGGGCAATTAACCGGAGGTTTGTCAAGCAAGATCGTGATGATACGAAAGAATCTGCTTGATTTTTTGGCAGGAGTAGAAGCGGGGATGGAATACCCGGAAGAAGAGATTGAAAGTCTCGATTCTGTCGGGGCGAAAGAAGCCATTTCGCGTATGGTTGTTTCCATTGATCAGCTTCTATCTACGGCTAAAGTTGGCCGTATCTTTCGTGAGGGTTTGCGTACTGTTATTGTGGGACGGCCAAATGTTGGAAAGTCTTCACTTCTTAATGCATTATTGGGAGAAGCACGTGCACTGGTTACGGAAATTCCAGGGACAACGCGTGATAGTATCGAAGAATATCTTAATCTTCGGGGAATACCACTTAGAATTACTGATACTGCAGGCTTACGCGATAGCGATGACAAAATTGAGCAGCTGGGTATGCAGCGAACCAGAGACTTTTTAGAGAGTGCAGGATTGATACTATTTCTACTTGATGGTGCAGAACCGTTGACAGAGGATGATGTGAAGATTTTACACAGTCTTCCTTCCGTACCGGTAATCATTGTCGTGAATAAAATTGATTTACCCCAGATGATGATTTCTAAAGAATGGGAAGTTATGTTGAGAGAATACAGGGTTGTTGCATTGTCGGCTAAGGAGCATCGGGGAATTGATGAATTGGCGCAAGCGATTGAAGCGGTTGTTTTTGACGAAGCTGTTTATCTTTCCGAAGCGGTATATGTTGATAATGTTCGTCATATTGAAAGTTTAAATCGAGCAAAAGAACAATTATTATCAGCAATTGCGGCGATAGAAGAGGGTCTTCCGTTTGATTGTGCGGCAATTGACTTGCGCGATGCACTGGAATCTTTGGGGCAGATTACAGGAGAAACGGTTTCTGATGAAGTAATACGGGAAATTTTCGCTAAATTTTGCCTGGGAAAGTAGGCTTTGCATAATATGAATTTTTCGGAACGGTATGATGTGATCGTGATAGGGGCGGGACATGCCGGGTGTGAGGCAGCGCTTGCCTCTGCCAGAATGGGCTGTTCAACTTTATTGGTAACGCTTAATTTGGATAATATCGCCATGATGCCGTGTAATCCGTCAGTAGGGGGTCCGGCTAAAGGCCATCTGGTAAGAGAAATTGATGCATTAGGCGGACAGATGGGACAGGCAGCAGATCTCGCAAGTATTCAGATGCGGATGTTGAATACTGCGAAAGGGCCGGCAGTTCACGCATTGCGGGCACAGGCGGATAAACTGGAATATCAAAAAGTCATGCGTGCCGCATTAGGAAACGAGTCTTTTCTTACTGTTCGCCAATTACTTGTCGACGAATTGGTTTTGGAAGAAAATGTCGTGCAGGGAATTCTTACGGAGACGGGCGATCGGATTGGCTGTCATACATTGGTGCTTGCGACTGGAACGTATCTTCGAGGGAGAGTAATCATTGGTGGTGCAGCTTTCGCAGGAGGGCCAAATGGACAAAGAGCGGCTGTAAACCTGTCAACGTCTTTATCCCGTGCAGGAATTCGCCTGCGACGATTTAAGACCGGTACTCCGGCACGAATAGATCGACGGTCTGTCGATTTTGACCGCATGAAGATTCAGCCTGGAGATGAGCAGACCCATAATTTTTCTTTTCTTAACGAAATTGAACATCGTGCCCAGACCCCTTGTTGGCTGACTTATACGACGGCGGAGACGCATCGACTGATTCGGGAAAATTTGCACAGAGCACCTTTGTATAGTGGACAAATTGAAGGGACGGGCCCGCGGTATTGTCCTTCGATCGAAGTAAAGATTGTTAATTTTCCAGATAAAGAAGCTCATCAGGTTTTTATAGAACCGGAAGGTACTTCTACAGATGAGCTGTATGTTCAGGGAATGTCAACAAGTTTACCTGCCGATGTTCAACTTGCAATGCTACAAACAATTCCTGGACTTGAAAAATGCTGCATTATGCGGTATGGGTACGCTATTGAATATGATTGTATTGATCCGACACAGTTGGACAGGTCGTTAGCATTTAAAGATATTTATGGTCTTTTTTCAGCTGGACAACTTAACGGTTCTTCCGGATATGAAGAGGCTGCAGCGCAGGGATTGATTGCAGGGATGAATGCGGCGCGTTTGGTTAAAGGACAGTCGCCAATATACATTGAAAGATCTGAGGGATATATCGGCGTTTTAATTGATGATTTGGTGACAAAGGGGACAAACGAACCCTATCGAATTATGACATCCCGTGCGGAATACCGTTTGTTACTTCGACATGATAATGCGGATCTTCGTTTGACCCGTAAAGGGTATGAAGCAGGATTAGCTTCCATGGCGCGTTGGGAACGAACGAGAGAGAAAATTCAATTGATAGAGGTAATGGTGGATCGTCTTAGAAACACTATTGTTCCACCGGCAGAGCCGTTTCAAACATTGCTTCGGGATAGGGGTTCTATGGAATTGAAGACAGGAACTAGTGCTTATGATTTATTGAAGCGTCCTAATATATTCTATTCGACAATCCAAACAGACCTAAACTTACCAGAACTTACTCGGGAAATTACTTTTCAAATTGAAGTCATGATAAAATATGAAGGATATATTAAAAAGCAGATTCAACAAGTACGGAGAGCGCAGTCTTTTGAAGCAAAAACATTACCGTCAGATATAGATTATTCCAAGATTAATGGCTTATCCACGGAGGCTCGGCAGAAGCTGTCAATGATTCGACCTGCTACGGTTGGACAAGCCTCCAGAATTTCTGGCGTTTCACCCGCTGATATTTCGTTGCTATTGATTTTTATTGAGACGATCCGGCGAGGACAGTATGCAGAATAAGGTCAGTGAAATGCTTGGATACTTCCATCAAATTATAGAGTTGACGAATGTTTCGCTATCAGAGGAACAGATTGCGCTATTTGGGCGATATTATGAGATTTTACTTGAGTATAACCAAAGAATTAATTTGACGCGTATTATTGAGCCGAAGGATGTGGCAGTTAAACATTTTTGGGATTCCATTGCCGTATTGGATGCAAAGGTATTTTTACCTTCGTGTTCAGTAATGGATGTTGGAACGGGTGCGGGGTTTCCCGGGATTCCGATCGCGATTTTGCGCCGAGATATTCATGTGACACTGGTGGATTCGTTGCGCAAAAGGACCGATTTTCTTTCGGAAGCGATTCAACTATTGGGCTTAGATAATGTAAGTGTTGTTTGGGCACGAGCGGAGGAAATAGGAAGATCCCCTTTGCATAGAGAAAAGTATGATGTTGTTTTGGCCCGCGCAGTTGCGGCGTTGAACATTTTAGTTGAATACTGCATCCCTCTGGTTAAAAATGGAGGGAGTTTTCTTGCAATGAAAGGACCGAAAGCAGAAGAGGAATTGGAGCAGGCAAAGGGAGCCCTGACAAAACTTGGCGGAAGTTTGTATTCAACACGTACAGAATCGCTGCCATTGGTGGGCGAGGGTCGAACTTTAATTCGTGTAAACAAAACGCGTACCACTTCAACTATTTATCCCCGGAAAGCCGGAGTTCCAGAACGACAACCGTTAACTTGATCAAAAGGGAGCAATGGGAGTATAAATGAAGAAAATTAGCAACTTTTTTTTCAACAGGAATCAAACAGAGCCCCAAACTGATGTTTTAGCGAATGCGCAAGGCGAGGTCGTAACTTTGGAGGTTATCGATATTCCGATTGCAGCGATTGTCGCCAATCCATTTCAACCACGTAAAATATTCGACGAAGCGGGGCTGATTGAACTTTCGGCTTCAATTCGCGAGGTGGGTGTTATTCAGCCCCTTATTGTTCGTAAAGTTGAATCAGTTTTCGAATTGATCGCTGGAGAGCGTCGATTACGGGCTTCTTTATTGGCGGGTCGAGAGGCAGTTCCTTGTGTAGTCCGGCAGGTAAACGACAAAGAAATGGCAGAAATTGCATTAATTGAAAATCTTCAACGCGAAGATTTGCATTACTTTGAAGAAGCGACAGGGTATGAAAAATTATTGACCTTGTTTAACCTAACACAGGAAGAGCTGGCGACTCGCGTTGGAAAAGATCAATCTACGATTGCCAATAAGTTGCGATTGCTAAAATTGTCGCCGACAGTTCGCGAAATTATATATAGAGAAAAACTTACGGAGCGCCATTCACGTGCGTTGCTTAAACTTCAGGAAGAATATCAACAGCTTGAAGTTTTGCATTCTGTAGTAGAAAACAAAATGAATGTACGTGAAACGGAGAATTTCATTGAAGAGTTAGGACGAAATGTTGAAAAGGAGAAAGTTACCCCTCCGCGACCTAAAATGTTGAAGATCGTTAAGGATGTTCGTATTTTCATCAATACTGTGGGAGAATTAGTCAAGCAAATGAAGAAAGTGGGACTTGATGTCCAACTTAAACAGGAACAAAATGAGGAATTTGTTACAATCACAATGGTGGTGCCTAAGCGTCGCTGACAGAGTTGTCCCTGCTGAGCAAGGGAGTCTTCAATACCAGCCGTGCTGGGTGGTAAAATGTTTTTAGGGTTTCCTAAGCCGATGCAGGAAACCCTTTTGTGTTGTTATAGTTCGAATTATGGGTATAACCGTTGTTAAGTGGGGACGCCACATGAGAAATTTTTCTTAAAGCGCTTGAGCCGCAACCAGTAGCGCCCCTTAATTTTTAATCCGTGTCGCTTTAATTGTTTCACATGAAACAATTAAACTTGAATAAACTCGAAAAATGTTTCAAATTGGTTGAATGTAAATCCGGTTGTTGTTACTATAGTAATGTTGAAAAGATTGTTTTACGAATGATGAAGTATACTGAGAAGTGAGGAAAATAATCCTAATACATTAATCAACAAGGAAGCAAGCGGTGGATGAGCAAGGTTTTTGAAGAGCATATATGAATGGATGAGGTGACATTTTGGTAAAAGTGATTGCAGTTGCTAACCAAAAGGGCGGTGTGGGAAAAACCACAACGGCAGTAAATTTAAGTGCCTGTTTGGCCGCGCTGGGACAAAAAGTATTATTGATCGATGTTGATCCCCAAGGAAACACAACCAGTGGCTTGGGAATTGATAAAGCAAATGTGAAAAGATGTATTTATGACTGCTTGGTAAATGATATCCCCATGGAGGAAGTCATTATTGAAACTAAGGTTGAAAACTTATCATTATTGCCGGCAACAATTCAACTCGCCGGGGCTGAGGTCGAGTTGGTAGCTGTGTTGGCACGGGAAAATATGCTTAAGCGGGCAATTGAAAAAATTAAGTATCAATATAATTTCGTTATCATGGATTGCCCTCCTTCATTGGGGTTGCTGACAGTGAATGCATTGACAGCTGCGTCATCCGTACTGGTTCCCATTCAGTGTGAATTTTATGCGCTGGAAGGCTTGTCCCAATTGATGAAGACCGTAGCGTTGGTGCAGAAAAACTTAAATCCGGCCTTGCAACTTGAAGGGGTCGTATTAACCATGTTCGATGCAAGAACGAATTTGTCGATCCAGGTAGTGGATGAAGTGAAAAGCCACTTCCGCAATAAGGTTTATCATACAATTATTCCGCGAAACGTAAGACTTAGTGAGGCGCCGAGTCATGGACAACCCATCGTTCAGTACGACGCTAAGTCCAGAGGGGCAGAAGTATATATGGACTTGGCCAGGGAGGTAGTGGGGGATGAATAAAAGAGGGTTGGGAAGAGGCCTTGATGCGCTTTTTTTGGGCGACACACAGGAAGATACCCGAAAAACAATTTCTGAGATTCCCATTTCTTCTATTACACCCAATCGATTTCAACCGAGAAGGGAATTTGATCCGGACAGATTAAATGATTTGGCTGAGTCCATAAAGATATATGGAGTTTTACAGCCGATTGTTGTGAGAAAAAATGATGTTGGATATGAGCTGGTGGCTGGCGAACGACGGTTGCGGGCATCTCAGTTAGCAGGCTTATCAATAATTCCGGCATTGATTCGTGATTATAGCGATACTGAAATGACAGCGGTTGCCCTGGTGGAAAATTTGCAACGGGAAAATTTGAATCCGATTGAAGAGGCACAGGCTTATCGCCGTTTAATTGAAGAGTTTAATTTTACACAGGATGAAGTCTCTCAAAAGGTAGGAAAAAGTCGGCCATA
>CAZSRN010000006.1:9166-26213 GCA_964609115.1 uncultured Veillonellaceae bacterium
TCGTTTACTTAATTTGCCCAGCGGCGTACAGGCGTATGTTTCACGTGGAACAATGACACCGGGACAAGCGCGGCCTCTTTTAGTTTTGCCGACGCCAGAGCTGCAAGCCGAAGCTGCGAGTGAAATAGTGGCACACTCTTTAACAGCTCGTGAAGCAGAAGAGTTGGCGCGCCAATGGACCAATAAAAAACTTGAGAAAAGGAAAAAAACAAAACCAGAAACAGAACGCACAAGCGATGTAAAGGAAATGGAAGACCGCTTGAGTTCTGTTTTAGGAACAAAAGTGCGAGTTTCGGAGCACACGCCGGGTGTGGGGAACATAACCGTTGAGTATTATTCAGAAGAAGAGAGAAATAGGATTTTGGAGCAAATAGAAGGAACGTGCGAAAAAACAACTTCTCGACGAAATCGCGAATCGGGTGCGTGCTTTTCGGTATGAATAAAAAAGGAGAAGCCTAATGCGAGAAGAAAGAGACTCGATTGGGGAAGCTCTTTTGCCCCAAAATGCATATTATGGGATTGAGACGTTCCGCCTAATTGAGGCCGCAAACAGTTTTGAAGCAGGGTTTCCCATTGAAATTCCTTATAATATTGTACGTGTGCGCCATGCGCAAGCTATTGCGTATGGACGAAACAAATACTGGGATAGTACGATGGCTGCAGCTATTGAAAATGCGGCGGAGAGACTTGTGTCAGGAAAAACGGTATTAAGTGAACACATAAAAACATGTCCGCAGCACGGAGGGGGAGCACGCAGTCTTGTTTTGAACATTGATGAAGTACTTGCAAACTTGGCGTTGGAAAACATGGGGAAAAACAAGGGAGAGTACCGAAACATTGCCCCCATATTTCAAATGGATAGGGGAATCTTTGCGCTTGAAACGTATATGACAGCTTTTCATATAGCTATGATTGAGCTTTTGGACACGCTTGGAAAAACGATGGACCGGCTGGTTTCGGCTATGCAAAAAAAAGAGCTGGCTTTTGGACAACAGGAAACCTTGTCTCAAATTCAATTTCAGAAGGTGGGGTTTACTGACATTGGGTGTGAATTCAGGCGGTGTTATGAAGGGCTGTTGAGAAGCCGGCAACAGCAAGAATGGTTTCGATCCATGTTGCTTCCGTGCTGGAAAGGACCGCCGGAGGCATTATTGGCGTTGCGGGAAATGGTTGGAATCGATCTTGCAATATGCAAATCGCCGTGTGATTTTCCGTGGAATGTAGACCTCTATGTAGGGTTGTCGGCCTTGTTAAGGACGACGGCTATGAACATTGAGGCTTTTTGTGATAAAATGCGTTTTTTGATTGGCGTTTCAAAAGAAGTTGAAGCGCCCCGGATTCGTACCAATCCGTTTTTTAACCCGGCAGATCACGAGTTTTTGATTCTTGATACTGTCAGCCAATTGATGTTTTCTATTATAGGTAGTGATGCTGTTATAGTTGCTGCAACAAGCGCCGGTACCGACAGTTCGGTTGCGTACGTGCCGCTGTTTTCTACGCAAATTGTATGGTCTGGAAACTGGTTGAAGCGTGCTTGCCAGCTGCTTGAAGAAAAATTTGTTGTTTCACTGGCTGGCAATGTGGATGCAGGAATAAAACTAATTGCAGAAACACCGTTGCAGGCAGAAAAACTGATTACAGTGTTAGGGTTTGATCGTGCGGTGCAGGTGGCGCGCATTGCGGCGCTTACAGAAAAACCCGTCCGGATGGTTGTGAAAAAGATGAAACTTTTAACAGATGAACAGTTGGAGGAGCATTTGCCTGAACCTGAGTAGGACTTTTTCTATAGGTCGTTGTTTATAAAAAACGTGTGAAGGCAAATTGGGAGAGGGAGAGAGCGATAATTGGACATTTTTGTAAACGAAAAATGGTGTACAATAATATTCGCTTTTAGCTCTTCCAAAACAGAAAGGTGGTATCATGGAAGCTTCGGAAGTATTAAAACCACTATCAGGGGTTGAACTTACCCATTTAACCTATGCATTGGTTATTGTTGCAACGTTTTTTGGTCTTTCCTCCTTGTATTTGGTGGTAAAGCTGCATCGGCTTACATTCTTGTATCGCAAGATGATGCAAGGCGTGTCTGGGGAGTCTATAGAAAAAATGTTGTTGGAGAGAGTGCGTGATATTGAGCAACTCAAACAAACAACAACAGCGCTGCAGCATGAAACGGAAAGAATAAATTTGGAGAGCCAAAAACATATTCAACAGGTGGGAATTGTCCGCTTCAATGCCTTTGATAACACAGGCAGCGATTTAAGTTTTGCGGTCGCTTTGCTGGATGCGCAACAGTCCGGATTTGTGCTGTCAGGGATATATGGGCGCGAGGAGTCAAGGGTATATGCAAAACCGGTGATCAATGCGGAATCGACATACATGCTGACAAAAGAAGAGAAACAGGCATTAGATGCTGCCTGTAAAAAATAGGTTTCGGATAAGCAGGAGATTTGCATTTTGTGAAGAATTAAATTTGTTACCTGACGCGACTACAAATATCAGGGAGGTGATCGGGGCTTGCACAAAAGAAATTCTCAACCGGACAAACGTTGTTACACCTTGATGGTGGTGCCACATCGGGGCAATAAAATCTACCGACTGCAAATGCCGATTCGGATTGTAAAGGTGTGTTTGGCGAGTGTCGGGGCTATCGCCGTTTTTGCTGCAGTTGGTTTTTTTCATTATCAATATACCTTGAACCGTGCTCAGAATGATTTGGGAGAATTGCAAACATTGCGTTCTACAAACGTAGCACAGGCTACGCAATTAGAACAATTGGCGAAGAATACAGCTGTTTTGCAGGAAGAAATGTCCAAGTTGAATCAACTGGATGCGGAAGTACGACGATTATTAAACAAAGAAGAGCAACCGGGAACATCACGTTCCGGCATAAATCGTTCAGCTCCCTTATCTCATGGTGGAGAAGGAGGCCCTTCTGTCAAACCGCAACCTGCAGAATTAAACAATTTGGTCAAGGAGCTGCAAATAAGTGCCAAGGTCAGGGGCGAAAGCTTGGCGCAGCTTCGGGAGAATTTGCAGGAAAGAAATGCGCGCCTTGCGGCGACGCCATCCATATGGCCGACAGACGGAGTTGTAACCTCTCGGTTTGGTTGGCGATGGGGCGGTAGTGATTGGCATCCTGGAATTGATGTAGCGGCAGATTCGGGAACTCCTATTGTTGCGACAGCCGCAGGGGTAGTCATCGCAAGTGGGTGGAATGGCGGATATGGACGACAAGTTGTAGTGGATCATGGATATGGGATTACAACTTCCTATGCACATAACTCTGAAAATGTTGCAACCGTTGGACAAGCTGTTAAAAAAGGACAATTGGTTGCTTATATGGGAAGTTCAGGGTTTAGTACCGGACCCCATGTTCATTATGAAGTCAGAGTAAACGGAACTGCGGTCAATCCCGCAAGCTTCTTATAAAATTGAGATATTATTTAGGAGAGGGCAAATGTTTGGCAGTAAAAAAAACATGGATATGACATCCCAGGTGGAGACCCTTATTGGACAAAGTACCTCGATTAAGGGAAGCCTTACATCCAAAGGCGCCTTGCGTATTGACGGCCAGTTTGAAGGGGATGTTGCTACCACCGCTGATTTAGTTGTGGGAGAAGCAGGACGAATTACAGCAACCGTAAGTGCACAGAACGCACTTGTTGCTGGCGTGGTAACCGGCAACATGGATATTGGCGATAAGTTGGAATTGTTACCGACAGCCAAAGTTGTGGGAGATCTAAAGGTGGGATCGTTAATTATCGGTGAAGGTGCGGTTTTCAAAGGGAATTGCGCAATGCGACAGGCAGCTGAATAAATTAGTGTAGTTTTTAGGCAGGCAGACTTTCGATAGAAAGTTATGCCTGTTTTTTATATTAAAAAGGAAAAAAGTAATCAGTGACTAATTTCATATATAAAAGCTTTTGTAGTTTAAATACAAAGGAAAGCGAGCGAAAAAGATGGGCAAGACAGAGCTGTTACGTCGGATTCCAGCCATTGAACAAATATTGAGTAGGTTGCAACAAGAGGGGAAAACGCAAGAAATTCACCATGAGGTATGGGTTGCTTGTTTGCGCAAAACAGTTCAAGAAGTGCGAGCGGAACTGATGCTTGCAAAAGAAGCCGAGGTTGCTGGACAGACGACGGAAGTATTACTCCGTCGAATCATAGAAAAAACAATAAAAACGATACAGAAAAGTTTTCAACCCAGTCTGCGCAGCGTGGTAAACGCCACGGGAATTGTGCTTCACACAAACCTTGGGCGCGCGCCATTTAGTGCTCGGGCCCAAAATGAAGTTCTTAACGTGATGAAGGGATACAGCACATTGGAATATGATGTGGCGGTAGGTAGACGGGGCGAGCGTTATAGTCACGTCACAAAGCTTTTAGAAGCTGTTACCGGCGCAGAAGCGGCGCTTGTCGTTAATAATAATGCTGCAGCAGTACTATTGACATTGGGATGTGTTGCTAGAGGACAAGAGGTTTTGGTGAGTCGGGGTGAGTTGGTCGAGATTGGCGGATCTTTTCGCATTCCAGATGTTATAAGACAAAGCGGAGCCGTTTTAGTTGAGGTGGGAACGACGAATAAGACACGTTTGGCTGATTATGAAAAAGCAATTACGGAGAAGACGGTTGCTATCCTTAAAGTTCATACCAGCAATTTTGCGCTTGTCGGATTTACCAGTCAACCCGCTCCGGAAGAACTTTGTGAATTATCTCGAAAAAGAGGATTGCTTTCCATAAATGATGTTGGAAGCGGAACGTTGATTCCTTTTTCACGGGAAGGGTATCATGAACCAACAGTTCAGGAATGCATTGCGGCAGGGTTTGATTTGGTGACTTTCAGTGGGGATAAATTGCTCGGAGCTGGGCAGGCAGGGATTATTGCCGGTAAAAAAGAACAAATTGAAAAATTGAAGCAAGAGCCGCTGCTACGAGCACTTCGGATTGATAAATTATCATTGGCGGCATTGGAAGGAACATTACTTGACTATGCTTCGGGCTACCCGGAAAAGTTGATTCCCTGTTGGTCGATGTTGACTCTTTCTGAAAGTGACCTTAAAAGTAAGGCGAAGGCGCTTGTAGAAAAACTTGGCTTTGTGCAAACTGCGGGCTGGCAAATAAGTATCGTGCCCACGGTATCCTTGTCTGGCGGGGGCTCATTGCCAGCTGTTCAACTATGTGGATATGGTGTAAAGCTCGTACCCAAGGGAATGTCAGTCGCAAAACTGGAAAATTGCATAAGAGGCGCGTTCATACCAATTATTGCCTTGATTAGAGAGGATGCGCTCATTATAGATGTTCGCTGTCTTCTGGCGGGAGATGAACAGATTATATGTGCAGAATTAGATGAACTTATCCAAGGGCACATGCAATGAAGTATATGATTGTTGGGACGGCAGGCCATATAGATCATGGAAAGACCGCGATAATTCGCTGTTTGACCGGCACAGACACAGACCGGTTGATAGAAGAAAAAAAAAGAGGAATTTCTATTGATATAGGGTTTGCAGCACTAAAAATTGGTGAGACTTTGAGCTTGGGAATTGTGGATGTTCCAGGGCATGAACGTTTTCTTAAAAATATGCTGGCGGGGACGGGCAGCGTTGATATGGCAATGCTGGTTATTGCCGCGGACGAAGGAATTATGCCTCAGACTCGTGAGCATTTCGAAATGTTGCAATGCTTTGGGATTAGAAATGGAATTGTGGTGCTGAATAAAATCGATAAAGTAGAAGCGGATTGGTTGTTCTTGATTGAAGAAGAGGTGCGTAAGTTTTTAGAAGGGTCTTTTCTCGAAAAAGCTCCAATTTGTAAGGTATCAGCGATAACGGGCGCGGGGATAGAAATGCTTAAAATGGCCTTACAGCGGCAAGCTGAAGAGGTGACGGAAAGAGATAGACAAGCGCCTTTTCGGCTTTGGATCGATAGAGCTTTTTTGAAAAAAGGACAAGGCGTGATTATTACCGGATCGGTCCTAAGCGGAGAAATCACAACGGGAGATTCAGCAATTCTTTTTCCCGGCGAAATGAAGGTTAAAGTGAGGGAAATAGAATCTCATAATCAATCGGTTGCGGTTGTGGGGGCAGGGCAAAGGGCGGCATTAAAACTGGCGG
Organism: uncultured Veillonellaceae bacterium; assembly: GCA_964609115.1. Taxonomy (GTDB): domain Bacteria; phylum Bacillota; class Negativicutes; order UBA1444; family UBA1444; genus UBA1444. The sequence continues at coordinate 15,283 of CAZSRN010000006.1, forward strand.
GATGCTCCCTGGATGAAGTGGGAAGAGGAATGTGCCTGAGCGCAGAAAATTACGGAGTGAGCAGCAACGTGTGGGAAGCGGTCATTCTGTGGAAAAAAGTTTTTCCATCGGGAACTAGGATTCGCTTGCATATGGGAACGGGAGAGTTTATTGGTAGAATTTCATATAAAAAGAACAATGGTGAGAGCACATCGATTGCGCGCTTGCATCTCGAATCACTGGTATCTGGAGGACTGGGGGATCAAGGGATAGTTCGACGATATTCTCCTCAAGACTTAATTGGCGGTGTGATTTTTTTAAAGCCTGCGATCGGGAATCACAAGCTGGATGATGGATTAGAGCGTCTTTCGGCGGCGCTATTACATCGAAACCAAAAGGAAGTTATGTATGAGTTGTTACGCATGAGTTCCGTGCCGCCCGGATGGATTGAATGGCGCAGGCTGGCTGGATATACAAATACAATAAGCGTTCATGCCGCAGTTGACAGCCTAATTGCAGAAGAAAAAGTTCGCCAAGCCGGCAATTATTATATGACAAATGGGCAGTTTTTGGCCTTCCAGTCTAGAATGCGGCAGGAGCTGGCAGAAAACCATCGACAAAAGCCGGATGAACCGGGAATATCTAAAGAAACTTTACGAAAGAGAATTAATTTGCCGGAAAACATTAGTGATTGGTTTTTTCAAAAAGGAGTTCACAGCGGATTGATCAACATTCGAGACGAATATGTTGCGGATAAATTCCATGCAGAAGTACATGGGCAATCCATGGCGCAGCTGCAAGAAGTCTTTGAAAGAAATATGGATGTAACTGAGTTGATTGAAGTGACCCCACAGTGGTTGTCCGAAAAACTGTCGTGCTCGCCGGAAGAAATAAAACCATTTTTTGAGACATTGGTTCGGCAGAAAATATTGGTGCGCATTGCAGGAGTACACGTATACAGAAAAACAATACAATACATTGGGTCAATTATTCAAAAGCACTTTGCTTCACACTCGACACTTTCTGCTGGCGAATTTAGAGACTTGATGAAGACTTCACGGCGATTGGCCATCCCTGTGCTGGAATATCTTGATTCGAATAATTATACGATTCGGCAAAATGAAGGGAGGCGTCCCGGTCCCAAGCTAAAGAACTTATCAGAATAAACTGCATTTAAATATACATGTTGACAGCATAAGATTCCGTTCTTATAATTGACCTTGACACAATGCGTGTGCGTAAAAAACACAAACGTGTCAAGGGAGTGTGCCTAGGGTTCCGCGCAAAGATGCGGTCAGGACCGAGCGGCACAGCGCGAAAGCGTACACCGTGAGTATAAAAGACTCTGCGGAAGGTCCCGGAAAATCCGGCCCTTGCAGAGTCTTTTCTTTATCCGCAGAGCCGCAAAACAAGTACTCATCAATAAGTTGAGAAAGGTGTGATTCAAATATGTGCAGAATCGGTGCCATTAAAAGCTTGAAACCGGTACACGCATCTATGGCGTTGTCTTTGATGTTGCCACAGCAAGAAGGGCATGACAACTCGGGTTTTGCGATGGTAATGCAGGATTTGGAGGGGGTCTTCAGTTCTTTTAAGGATAAGCCGCTTCTGTCAGTGGCATGTACGCAGAAGGGGGCAAAAATTATCCAAGATTATATGGATAAAAGTGGCTTTCGAAGTTTGCATGAATGGATTCCCAAGGTGAATAATGTACCGGGACTGGATATCAAGGCAATGCCGTATTATATCTTTACCGCGTACGATTATCCGGACTATTTGTCAAATGCGAGTCTTGCCAACAAGGAAGATTTGTTGCTGAATACACGATTAACATTGAGGGCTCTTTTGGAAAAAGAGAATAATGGGTACGCATTTTCCTTTTGGCCTGATGTGCTGACACTAAAAGAGATTGGTGACCCACGTGATATTGCTACTTATTTTGGTCTTTGGGATGACCGGGGAGAACTGATGGCCAGAAATGTTGTTGTGCAATGCCGTCAAAATACAAATTACGAGATTGTGCGATATGCTGCTCACCCGTTTTTCTTACAAGGATACACCTTGTGTGCGAATGGGGAGAATACCTTCTACACAAAAAACAAGGAATATCAAAAATCTTTGCATCGAGGATATATAGGGTTTGAATCGGATTCCCAAAACTTTTTGTACACATTGCATTATGTGCTGCATGAATTGAAATGGCCTCTAAAATATTATAAGCATGTGATAACACCATTGCCTTTTGACGAAGTCGAACAACGCCCCGACCGCAATGAACTAAAAGCAATTCGACAAACGCTGGGCCATTTGGAAATTAATGGACCGAACACGGTGATTGCCATGTTGCCGGATGGCAGTATTATGACTTGCTGTGACTCCAAAAAATTGCGGCCGGTTGTTGTTGGGGGCACAAAAGACATGATGGCCATTTCTTCAGAAGTATGCGGGCTCAATGTGATTTTGCCGGAAAGAGATGAAACGAAAGATATTTATCCCAACGAACGGGAAATTGTGATGATTACTCCCGGCATGGAGGTGCAGCGATGGAAACAATAAAAACACAGGATGTTACGTTTAATGACTTGCCCTGGAAGATTAGCTATTCGCCTGAACGTTGTACGATGTGCGGTAGCTGCGTAGCTGCGTGTACCTTCAGCGCTATTGAAGCAAGAATTGAACGGAGATCAATGACCGTATCCACAGGGCATCAGCCCGAGCCTACGCAGCGACATGCGGCAGTGCCTGTAATCCGGCAGAAAAACACGTTGGCCAATGCTTGTGTTGGGTGTGGAATGTGTGAAAAAGTTTGCCCTAACAATGCAATTCGACCGATTCGGAATGAAGACTCGAGAATGAATGTGGTGGCCCGGGCCGGGGGAAGCCCAATCAAACGTGGCGGGCGGACAAATCTCAATGCGGAAAGAGTTCTGGACAAAATCATTGTCGGACGAATTTCACAGATGACAGATCCGTCGCTGGATTCGGAAAGACATACTTTTGATGTTCTCGCCCCGTTTGGAAGGGTGCTGATGCCTCATGAATTACCCTTTTCTGTGGAAAACAATGAAATTCATATGCAGGGATGGGTTCCACCGGTTCAATGGATTTATCCGTTGATTTTTAGCGACATGTCTATTGGCGCGTTATCTACCCGGGCATGGGAAGCTCTTGCATTGGCAACCGCTTATCTGAATGAGAAGCATCATATGCCAGTACGCATGTCTTCCGGCGAGGGAGGCATGCCGGTCAAACTGATGGAGTCCGAGTATTTGAAGTACTTCATCATTCAGATTGCGTCCGGCCATTTTGGGTGGAATCGGATTATTAAGGCGTTGCCGAAGATGAAAGTTGATCCGGCAGGGATTCTCATCAAAATTGGACAAGGCGCAAAACCGGGTGATGGAGGGTTGTTGCCGGCAGCAAAAGTTGCCGAGCACATACAGGCGATTCGCGGGGTACCCAAAGCCGACCTTTTATCACCGCCGAATCATCAAGGCTTGTATTCCATTGAAGAATCTGTACAGAAAATGTTTATGTCGATGAATGCCGCGTTTAAATTTAGGGTACCGGTTGCAATAAAATGTGCAGCCTCTGCTACTTCTGTTTCCGTCTATAATAATTTATTGCGTGATCCGTATAAGATTTGTGGAGGATTTTTTATTGACGGAATCCAGGGCGGCACCGGAGCTGCCAATGAAGTATCGTTGGATCATACGGGACACCCCGTGGTTTCCAAGCTTAGGGATTGTTATCTGTCAGCCGTAAAGCAAGGCAGCCAGGGACGCATTCCGTTGTGGGGGGGAAGCGGTATAGGCATGACAGGAAATGCGGCTGCCGACGCTTTCAAATTAATTTGCTTGGGAGCTAATGGCGTATTTATGGGTAAATTGCTGATTCAATTGATGGGATGCGTCGGAAATGAAAGAGGACGATGCAATTCCTGTAATACCGGACTTTGTCCAACAGGGATCTGCACACAGGACCCTCGTCTTGTCAAACGGCTCGATATCGATAAAGCGGCGCAGAATGTGGTGGAATATATGCTGGCATTCGATGCTGAATTTAAAAAGCTGATGGCGCCTGTAGGTAACAGCTCGTTGCCGGTAGGAAGGTCAGATGCCTTGGTGACAAATGATCGTGCGGTGGCTGACAAATTGTCGATCACCTACGCGTGTTAGGAGGTATGCGGGCATGTTTAAACTCAATACCATGCAAAACAATGAGCGAATGTCAACTCAAGACTTGCTGCAGGCGATTAATGCTGCAATTGCCGAGGGAGAAACAGAATTTTCGATAGAAGCCTCCGGCCAACATGATATTGGCGGGCCGTTGTGGCATCCAGAAGGCAAGACGCTGAAATTTTTTGTAACTAATCCGGGACAGCGAGTTGGGTGCATGTGTTTGGAAAACACTGAAATTTATGTTGAAGGTACGGCTTCTGCCGACGTAGGATGGCTCAATGCCGGAGGAAAAATTGTTGTAAAAGGCGATGGCGGTGATACTTCGGCACACTGCGCAGCATCAGGAAAGGTCTTCGTCGGTGGACGAGTCGGGACGCGGTCCGGGTCGCTGATGAAACACGATCCGCTTTATTCAGCGCCGGAGTTTTGGGTATTGAAAAATTGCGGCAGTTTTTCTTTTGAATTTATGTCGGGTGGAACTGCTGTTATTTGTGGATATGACAGCGAAGACTTTGAATCGGTGGTTGGGGATCGCTCGTGCGTAGGAATGGTCGGCGGTAAACTTTACTTTCGGGGCACGGCAAAAGGCCTGTCAAAGAAAGATGTAAAAATCGGAGAATTGGCTGCGGAAGATATTACCTATCTCAGTCAAGGCATGGAAGAATTTCTGACAGATATAGGTCGCCCTGAATTGCGCGAAAAACTTACCCGATGGGAAGAGTGGCGCAAAGTTACTCCATTGACATATGATGAAAGACCTAAAAAAACATCGCCGGACATTTTGTCCTATCGAAAAAATGAGTGGGTGCCGGGCGGGATTTTTGGCGATGTCTGTGAAGATGATTGGCAAATATTCGGATTGGTCGCTACGGGCAAATATCGACAACGAGTACCGTTTTGGGAAAATCAGAAATATATGGCGCCGTGCGAATTCAACTGTACAGCATCGATTCCTTCACAACAGCGATTCAACCTTTTACGAGAAGGAAAAGTTGACGAGGCGTACCGTTTGGTTCTCGATTACACCCCCTTTCCCGGATCGGTTTGTGGTGCTGTCTGTATGAATCTTTGCATGGATGAATGTACACGCAGTCAAGTGGATATTTCTGCACAAATTGGCCGATTGGGAACCTATTCCGCAAATGTCGAAGTTCCGGCGAGAGCAACAAAATCAGGGAAGAACGTGGCAGTGATTGGCGGGGGCCCGGCAGGCCTGTCTGCCGCTTGGCAATTAGCCCGTGATGGGCACAATGTTGTCGTTTATGAAGCGCATGAAGCGATGGGCGGAAAAATGGAGCAAGTCATTCCGCGTTCGCGTCTGCCCCATGAAACATTAGAGCGGGAATTGCGTCGAATTGAGTCGGTTGGAGTCAAATTTGTCACAAAATGTGCTGTCGATAAAGAAAAGTTTTACAAAATCCGACAGGAAAATGATGCCGTTGTAGTAGCTAGCGGCGGGCACGTGACCCGAATAATACCTTGGCCTGGAAATGAGAGAATCGTCAAGGGGTTGGATTTTCTAAAAGCCGTTAATCGCGGCGAGAAAGTTAAAGTTGGAAAACGCGTGATTGTGATTGGCTGTGGAAACTCTGGCATGGATGCCGCATTAGGAGCCTACCAGATGGGTGCAGAGCAAGTCATTTGTATTGATGTGCAACGCCCGGCGGCTTTTCAGAAAGAAATTGACCATGTGCAGGAATTGGGCGGCGAGCTGCAATGGCCGGTGTTTACCAAAGAAATCACAGCAGATGGAATCATCACCACTTCTGGGGAGTTGATCAAAGGAGACATGGTTATTATTACCATTGGAGAAAGCCCCGATTTAAGTTATTTACCGACGGATATCCAATTAGAGCGTGGATACTTAAAGGCTGCTGATGATTTAAGCATTGCTCAGGGGGTGTTTACAGCCGGCGATACAATTAAACCGGGCCGTCTGGTCGATGCTATTGGTGCAGGGAGACAAGCGGCGTTGGCAGTACAAGCATACCTGACGGGGACAAGCTACGTGCCGGAAGAAAAAAAACGAATTCCAGCAACGCGAGTAAAAACTGCTTACTTCAAAAAATGTCACAGTTGCGATCTGCCGGAGGCAAAAGATGAATACAACCGCTGCATAAGCTGCGGAACCTGCCGCGATTGCCATATGTGCATTAAATCCTGCCCCGAGAATGCAATTTCTCGTGTTCAGACGGAAGAAGGCTATGAATATGTAGTGGACAGTTCAAAATGCATTGGCTGCGGCATCTGTTCCGGGATATGCCCTTCCGGTATCTGGACCATGTACCCTAATGCCGAAGCGATTTCCATGTACAGAACCGTTTAATTATAAAGGTCCTTCATATAATATAAATCGTTTTAAGGGGGAACTTTACGCCTTAAGCAAGACAGCGCCAAGAGAAAACATACCTCACAAAAACAAAAGTATCAAGTAAAAAGCCACATAATTACAACGACGTGAAGAGATTGACACAAAACAAAAAATAGGAATATAATAAAACGCAAGCTGAAAATATTCATCAGATGATAGAGTGCTTGCTGAAAATTAATGGCCTGTTTTAAAGAAAAGGCAAGCCGCAAAAAATTATTGATCAGGTTGATCCCAATGGCGGGATAGGACGGTTGTCTTATCCCGCCATTTCCCTCAGTATGACAACCCCGACAAGGGGGCGTCCTGCCTGAAAGGACAAGGCTGCGTAAGTCCGCAGACTGAAGCGTTGACAGGCTCAGGCCCCGTACATATAATATCTGTGGACTGATCGATAATATAGTGAGTTTGGGCAAGGCAAAGAATGCACCTAAATATTTATGAAAAGAGTAACGCCGGAGTAGTTTTCGGCGAAGTTTTTTTTCTATGGTTTCTAGCTGAAAGTGTCCGAACATAGTTATGGACGCAAAGAAACGGAGGGATGCCGTCTCAAAAGCAAAACCATGTACAACACATATACTAGGCAGGGGAAGAAAGAGACGGGGGGAAGAACAATTGAAAAACAAGGCGATTATTTTAGGAAGCTGTATCATCTTACTCGTAACCTTTATCCTTTCCGGCTGTGGCGGAGAGAAGAAACAAGCTGATGTTATTAAAATCGGAGCAAATCTTGAAATGACCGGCGGAAATGCCTCTTTTGGTCAGTCAGCTACAAACGGTGCGAAATTGGCAATTAAAGAAGTTAATGCCAAAGGCGGTGTTCTTGGTAAACAACTTACGCTGATTGTGGCCGACAATAAAAGCGAAGCCGCTGAAGCAGCCAATGCCATGCAAAAGCTGATTACACAAGATAAGGTAGTGGCGGTTATTGCACCTATCGCTTCTTCCAGTGTTATGGCTGCTGCGCCTATTAACCAGCAGGCAAAAGTTTTGGCTATTAGCCCGACCGCTTCCAATCCCAAAGTGACGGTGGACCCGGATACAAAAAAAGTCCGGGAGTTTGTTTTTCGCGCGGCTTTTATCGACCCTTTCCAAGGATCGGTGATGGCGAATTTTGCTGCGAAATCATTGAAAGCGAAAACCGCTGCTATTTATATTGACAACTCTAGTGATTATGCCAAAGGGTTGGCGGAGTTCTTTGAAGAAACCTTTATAAAAAATGGCGGAAAAATCGTTGCCAAGGAAGCCTATTTGCAGAAAGACACTGATTTTAAGGCAACGATTACAAAAATAAAAAGCCAAAATCCGGACGTTTTATTTGTTCCCGGTTATTACCAAGAAGTTGGCTTAATCATTCGGCAAGCCAGAGAATTGAGCCTGTCCGTGCCCGTTCTCGGCGGCGATGGATGGGATTCATCAAAACTAGCTGAAATAGCTACACCAAGCGCTCTTAACAACAGCTTCTTCAGCAATCATTATTCGCCGGATGAAAAAAGTCCAGCCGTGACAACTTTTGTTGAAGCTTATAAAAAAGAGTACAATTCGGTGCCGGATGCGTTTGCTGCATTGTCATATGATGCTACGATTATGGTGATTGAAGCAATGAAAAAGGCGAATAGCGCAGACCCTGTAAAAATTAAAGACGAATTGGCCAAAACAAAGAAGTTTGCCGCCGTTTCGGGACAAATCTCATTCAATGCAACGCATGATCCGGTTAAGAGCGCCGTGATTATCGAAATGAAAGACGGAAAACAAACTTTTCGTGAAAAAGTCAATCCATAATTGAGTTAATTCGGAGGCACGCGGTCTGGACAGCCTCGTGCTCTCCGGACTCCATAGTGAGGAGGTATGATAATGGAGTCTTCATCGTTAACCCAGCAGTTTTTTCAACAGTTGATCAACGGAATTTCATTAGGTAGCATTTATGCATTGATCGCACTGGGGTATACCATGGTGTATGGTATCATGCGCCTGATAAATTTTGCACATGGTGATATCTATATGTTGGGTGCTTATGCCGGATATTTCGCGACCACTTATTTTAAGCTGCCATTTATTCCGGCGTTGCTTTTTTCAATGATAATTGCCGCATTCGCCGGAATGCTGATTGAGCGGCTAGCCTACCGACCACTGCGGGGTGCGCCGAAAATCGCAATTTTAATTACTGCTATTGGAGTGTCGTTGCTTATGGAGTATGGCGGCATCCTTTTAGTTACACCGCAACCTCGTACTTTTCCGGAACTGTTCGCAACAAAGACATTCCATTTCATGGGGATGGTCGTCAATAGCCAACAAATCGTAATTCTCGCGATATCTTTAGGCTTGATGTTCCTGTTAACCTATGTGGTCAACAAAACGAAAGCTGGGAAAGCAATGCGCGCCGTATCGTTTGATACTGATGCGGCACGGCTCATGGGGATCAATGTGGATCGGATCATTTCTTTTACTTTTGCCATCGGGTCGAGCTTGGCAGCGGCAGCGGGAATTTTGGTCGGTATTTACTACAATTCGATTGATCCGCTGATGGGAATCATGCCGGGGCTTAAAGCTTTTGTTGCGGCTGTTCTCGGCGGTATTGGCGTGATTCCGGGAGCCATGGTCGGTGGAATTTTACTGGGTGTTATTGAAGCGTTGGTCAGTGGATTTCTCTCTTCTACATTTCGTGATGCGGCAGCGTTTATTATTTTGATTGTTATTTTGCTATTCAGGCCGGCAGGATTGTTCGGCAAGAATATCCGTGAGAAAGTGTAGGTGAGTTGCGATGAGAAGTAAAATGAAACAGGACGCAATGTCCATCGTCGCTTGTGTTGCTCTCTATATCATTCTCGCCCTATTGATGGAGACTGAAGTGATCGGCGCATTTTGGCAACTAAATATTGTCCTGATTTGCATCAATATTATTTTGGCAGTTAGTTTGAATTTGATAACGGGATTTACTGGTCAGTTTTCTATTGGTCATGCTGGCTTTATGGCGGTGGGTGCTTACATGTCAGCCGTTATGACAGTGAAACTGGGATTGCCGTTTGTTGTTGGCATATTAGCAGGTGCGCTTGGAGCTGCAATATTGGGGTTTGCCATCGGGCTGCCAACGCTCCGTTTGCAGGGGGACTACTTAGCGATAGCCACCCTTGGCCTAGGGGAAATCATTCGCATTACAATCCTGAATATTCCTTATGTAGGCGGGGCTTCCGGATTAATGGGAATTCCTCGTTATACGACCTTTACTTGGGCGTTTTTTGCAATGATTGTAACTGTCTTTTTTATAAAAAATTTTATTAACTCAAGTCATGGTCGTGCCTGCATCTCGATTCGCGAGAATGAAATTGCCGCAGAAGCTATGGGTGTAGATACGACAAAATATAAAGTGATAGCCTTTACAATTGGAGCTGCATTTGCAGGGGTTGCAGGAGGTTTGTTTTCTCACTACTTCTACATTGCGCATCCGGCATCGTTTACCTTTATGAAATCGTTCGATATTTTGACTATGGTGGTACTGGGGGGGATGGGTAGCATCACCGGATCGATTACAGCAGCGGTATTGCTGACTTTCATCTCGGCGGCGTTGGCCAGTTATCCGGAATGGCGCATGGTGATTTATTCATTGTTGTTGATAATTTTGATGATTTATCGACCGCAGGGATTGTTCGGCAACAAGGAATTGAGCTTAAAAGCGTTCAGCCGCATTGGAGGAGGTGGACAGCATGGCACTACTCAAAATCGATAAACTGACAAAAGAGTTTGGTGGGTTGAAAGCTGTAGCCAATTTCAATATGGAAATCAACAGAGGGGAATTAATCGGCTTGATCGGGCCAAATGGCGCCGGTAAAACTACTGCATTCAATTTGATGACTGGCGTTTACGAACCTACATCGGGCCGGATGGATTTTGACGGCAAAAGTTTGCTGGGGCTTAAACCTTATCAAGTCACCCAGCGGGGGATTGCCAGAACCTTTCAAAATATTCGGCTGTTTGCTGATTTATCCGTGTTGGATAATGTAAAAATTGCTTATCACTTTCATGTAAAATATGGTTTGCTTGAATCCGTTCTGCGAGTGGGACGCTATTATTCAGAAGAAGACAGCGTCGAGCAGAAGGCGCTGGAATGTTTGAAGTTGTTCAAACTGGAAGAACGGCGGGATGAAATCGCCCGAAATTTACCATATGGAGAACAACGACGGCTTGAAATCGCCCGCGCACTGGCTGCAGAGCCACAACTGTTGCTGCTGGACGAGCCGGCTGCAGGAATGAACCCGCAGGAAACTCACGAATTGATGGAAATGATTCGTTGGATTCGCGACGAGCTGAAATTAACCATTTTATTGATTGAACATGACATGAGCCTGGTAATGGGCGTATGTGAGCGAATATATGTATTGGATTACGGCAGTATCATCGCAAGCGGA
>CAZSRN010000007.1:0-11374 GCA_964609115.1 uncultured Veillonellaceae bacterium
GGTCTAACACAGGCCCCGCTATATCCATGATGAGGGAGGAAGACGCGTGTTGAAGGAAGTTGCGGGGGGCATTACATTTCCCCGGGGATTTAAAGCTGCCGGTGTAAAAGCCGGGATCAAAAAGAATGGCAAAGAGGATGTGGCTCTTGTACTTAGCACCGTTGAGGCAACATGGGCCGGACGTTTTACAACGAACAAGTTTCCAGCGGCGCCGGTGCTGCTGTCCAGAGCCGCATTAAAAAATGTATCAGGTCGGGCGGTTGTTATTAATGCCGGTTGCGCCAATGCCTGCACCGGGGAGCAGGGAATGACGGATGCTGAAAATACGGCGGCGCAAGTCGCTTCATTGTTGGATTTGTCACAGGAAGCGGTCATTGTTGCATCAACCGGTGTAATTGGAGTGCCGCTTCCCATGGCGAAACTGTCGGCGGGAGTACGGCAAGCTGTGGCGGAACTGTCGGAATTCGGCGGGGAAAAAGCCTCGCAGGCGATTATGACAACAGATACTTTTGTTAAAACTTGCGGCTATGTAACTGAGATAAAGGGAGTACCCGTGCGCTTTGGCGGTATGGCCAAGGGGGCAGGCATGATTTGTCCCAACATGGCGACGGTACTGGCCTTGATTACGACAGATGCTGCAGTGACCCCTGATGTACTGCAAAAGGCGTTGACGGACGCGGTGAATGTTTCTTTCAATTGTATTACGGTTGACGGCGATATGAGTACGAATGATATGCTGGTTGTGTTGGCGAATGGAATGGCGGGAAATCCGCAAATCCAGAGCGTGGAAGATCCGGAGTATGAAGAGTTTGCAGCAGCTCTCCGGGCAGCCGCGTTGAATCTTGCGAAGAAAGTGGCCCGGGACGGAGAAGGGGCTACTAAATTTATTGAAATTGAAGTTCAGGGAGCGGCAAATGCTGCGGACGCAAAGAAAGCCGGTAGGGCGATTGCCAACTCACCATTGGTAAAAACCGCATTTTTCGGACAGGATCCAAACTGGGGCCGCATTCTATGTGCGGCAGGATATTCAGGTGCGGAGCTAGTGCCTGAAAAGACAACGTTATCCATTGGCGGAGTACAAATTGTCGAAGCCGGGCTAGGGGCAAAGTATGACGAAAAAGAACTTCGATCCGTCATGGCGGAACGTGAAATCAAGGTTGTTATCAATTTGGGAATTGGAGCAGCATCTACGACGATATACACATGCGATATGTCGTATGAATATATTAAAATAAATGGGGAATATACGACATGAATAGAAATGCCGACCTCGAAAAATGGCGGGGGAAGACCGTTGTAGTGAAGTACGGCGGAAACGCCATGTTGGATGCATCGCTTAAACATGCGGTAGCGCAGGATATTGCCGCACTTTTCCATGCCGGCATTCGAATGGTCATTGTACATGGCGGCGGGCCCGAAATCACCGGCCTGCTTAAAGCAATGAATAAAAAATCCGAGTTTATTGCCGGACTTCGGGTAACGGACGCGGAAACAGCTGCGATTGCAGAAATGGCGCTGGTTGGGAAAACAAATCCTGAACTGGTAAACTATATTAATCGTGCAGGGGTCCGCGCTGTGGGGTTAAATGGAAAAGATGCCGGTCTCTTTGAGATCCGCAGACATTTAGCCACTGTATATGAAAACGGAATTTCAAAACAGATAGACATTGGGTTTGTCGGTGAAGTGTCCGCAGTCAGACCGGAGCTGCTGAATACGTTGCTGGACGCAGGATATGTGCCGGTAATTGCGCCCATCGGAGCCGATGCCGAGGGACAGACATACAACATCAACGCCGATACGGCGGCGGCGGCAGTTGCAGCAGAGCTGCAAGCAGATGTGTTCTTGCTGCTTACAGACGTTGAAGGGATTTTCCGTGATTATAGCGACAAAAGCAGCCTGATTTGCGAACTTGGGTTTGATGAAGCGACGGAGATGATCAAGACGGGTCTTGTGGATGGCGGGATGATTCCAAAAGTTCGGGCATGCATGGGGGCCTTGGAAAAAGGCGCTCTGCTGGCCAGAGTAGTTGATGGTCGCCGACCTCACTGCATTGTAGAATCCCTTGAACCTGGAAATACTGCAGGAACGGCAGTAGTAAAACAAAGGGCGGTGGGTATCCTTGGATAAAACCTTGGTATTTGAACAGGACAAAAAATACTTTATGCCGGTTTTCAGCCGATATCCGTTGGTGTTGTCCCATGGCGAAGGTCCGTACGTTTTTGATACCGATGGGAAAAAATACATCGACTTTTTGGCTGGAATTGCAGTCAATGTACTGGGGCATGCGCATCCGGCCTTGGTGAAAGCGATCTGTGAACAAGCGGGACGTCTGATTCACTGCTCTAATTTGTATTATACGGAACCACAAGTTTTATTGATCGAAAAAATCGCCCGACTGTCGGGCTTGGACAAAGTTTTTATCGCCAACAGCGGTGCGGAAGCTAATGAAGGGGCGATGAAATTAGCCCGGAAATTTGGTAAAATAAATAATCCGGACAAAATTGAAATTGTTACGGCGGAGCACTCTTTCCATGGACGGACGCTGGCGACATTGACGGCTACCGGGCAGCCCAAATATCAGGAAGGGTATGAACCGTTGCCTGGCGGGTTCCGGTATGTTCCTTTCAACGACAAGCAAGCGTTGGCTGCTGCGGTATCGGAAAAGACCTGCGCAGTAATGTTGGAGCCGATTCAGGGAGAGGGCGGCATCCATGCTCCTGTTGATGGATACCTGCAATACGCGAGGGATTTGTGCGACCAATATGGTGCAGTTCTGATTTTCGACGAAATTCAAAGCGGAATGGGACGAACCGGAACTTTTTTGGCCTGTCAAGGATATGGAGTTAAACCGGACATTGTTACTTTGGCCAAAGGACTGGCCGGCGGCGTGCCAATCGGCGCATTTATGGCGACGGAAAAAATTGCTGCCGCGTTTTCACCGGGAGATCATGGGTCGACTTTCGGAGGAAACCCTCTGGCTTGCGCGGCCGCACTGGCGGTGCTCGACGTGATCGATAAAGAAAATTTGATGGCGAACGCAGTAAAAATGGGGAATTATTTACTGGGTAAACTGGAAGGACTGAAAAAAAAGTATCCGGCGCTGATCAAGGAGATTCGAGGGAAAGGCCTATTGGCGGGGGCTGAATTGGTGCGACCGGGAAGAGAGGTTGTCGACCTTTGCCTGGCGGAGGGCGCGATCATCAACTGCACGGCGGGAAATGTGCTGCGATTTGTTCCGCCACTGGATATTCAGCCAAAACATGTGGACGAAGTCGTCGCAATCTTGGACGGCGTGCTGGAAAAATGGCAATAACCGTCAGTTTAAGCTGACGGAAATAAAGGAAGGTATATCTATGAGCATGAAAGGAAAAGATCTGCTGGCGCTTCACAATCTGTCACCGGCGGAGGTGGAAGAGATTTTTCGCTTGACCGCCGAACTCAAACAGAAACAAAAGGCCGGCGTCGAACACCCGTTGCTCAAAGGCAAAACTTTGGGGATGATTTTTCAAAAGTCATCTACTCGAACCCGTGTTTCTTTCGAAGTGGGAATGTATCAACTGGGTGGTTCGGCATTGTTTCTTTCCGCCAATGATTTGCAAATGGGGCGTGGTGAACCCATTCGGGATACGGCCCGCGTACTGTCGCGATATCTTGACGGAATTATGATTCGGACTTTTGCGCAGAAAGATGTTGAAGAGTTGGCTGAATGGGCGTCGATTCCCGTTATCAACGGATTGACGGATTCTCATCATCCTTGTCAGGTATTGGCGGACTTATTCACAGTACGGGAACACAAGGGAACATTGAAAGGGTTGAAACTGGCTTTCCTCGGCGATGGATTCAACATGGCCAATTCGCTGATGGAGGGTGGAGCCAAAACGGGCATGCACATTGCTGTCGCAACTCCTCCCGGTTATGAGCCCAAGGCGGATATTGTCGAACGAGCCCAGGCCGCAGCAAAAGAAACCGGAGGCAGTGTGACTGTTTGCAGCGACCCGCGCGAGGCCGCTTGCGACGCTGATGTCTTGGTGACGGACGTATGGTCGAGTATGGGGCACGAGGCGGAACACAGAGCCCGGCTGAAAGCTTTTGGCGGGTATAGTCTGAACGATTCCCTAATAGCAATTGCCAAACCGAAAGCTATGGTGCAGCATTGCCTGCCGGCGCATCGGGGAGAAGAAATCAGCGATACGCTGTTTGAAGCTCATGCAAACGAGATTTTTGATGAAGCAGAAAATCGCTTGCATGTCCAAAAAGCGATTATGGCATTAGTGATATAAGAAAAAGTATTTTGGAGGGAAAATTATGAGCAAGACGCAAAAGAAAGAAAGTAAAAAGGTAGTATTAGCCTACTCCGGTGGATTGGATACATCGGTTATCATTCCATGGCTGATCGAAAACTATGGGTATGAAGTGATTGCAATGTGCGCAGATGTCGGACAGGGTGATGACTTCGAATTCGTCAAAAACAAAGCCTTAAAAACCGGCGCCAGCAAAGTGTATGTGGAAGATTTGCGGGAAGCTTTTGTAACGGAGTATATTTGGCCGACATTAAAGGCCGGCGCTGTTTATGAAGGAAAGTATCTGTTGGGAACATCCATGGCGCGTCCGATTATTGCCCAGGCATTGGCGCGGGTGGCGGAAAAAGAAGGAGCTGTGGCTATTGCCCACGGTGCAACCGGCAAAGGAAATGATCAGGTTCGGTTTGAACTGACGATTAAGGCATTGGCTCCCCATCTGCAAATTATTGCTCCTTGGCGTTTGTGGGACATTCGTTCCCGTGAGGATGCCATTGATTATGCTGAAAAACGGGGCATTCCCGTGCCGGTGACCAAGGCGCGACCCTATAGCATGGATGAAAATCTCTGGCATTTAAGCCACGAGGGTGCTGACCTTGAAGATCCTTGGAATGAGCCTAAACCTGACTTGTGCATGATTTCGAAAACACCGGAAACCGCTCCCGACAAAGCGGAATATGTGGAAATCGGATTTGAAAAGGGGAGCCCGGTCTCTTTGGATGGAAAGAAAATGAGCCCGCTGGCTTTGGTTACCAAGCTGAACAAGTTGGGAGCTGCGCATGGCGTCGGAATTGCCGACCTTGTGGAAAACCGCTTGGTGGGAATGAAATCACGCGGCGTTTATGAAACTCCTGGGGGATCGATTCTTTACTATGCACACCGGGAACTGGAAAATCTTACATTGGATCGCGCCACGTTCCATTATAAAGAACAGATGGCTGTTCGGTATGCCGAGTTGGTGTATGATGGAATGTGGTTCTCTCCGCTGCGGGAAGCTCTCGATGCGTTTGTGAACGAGACCCAGCAGACAGTGACAGGCACTGTCCGCGTCAAACTTTATAAAGGCAATATCATGAGCGCCGGCGTAAAATCGCCGTACTCCCTCTATAGTGAAGGCTTTGTTACATTCGGCAGAGATGAAGTCTACAACCAGAAAGATGCCGATGGATTTATCAATCTGTTTGGTCTGCCGCTCAAAATTCGGGCGCTGATGATGCAGAAAGAGGCGAAAAAGAAGTGACAAAACTTTGGGGTGGCCGGTTTACCCGGGACACCGATGCGAGTGTGGAGGAATTTACTTCCTCCATTTCGTTTGATCAGCGAATGTATCGGCAGGATATTCTCGGCAGTATGGCGCATGCCCGGATGTTGGGACGTTGCGGCATTTTGACGCAGGAGGAAACTGACTGTATTATTGCCGGGCTGGCATCTATTCTGGCTGACATCGAAGCCGGTAACTTTTCTTTTGAAATTGCCTTGGAAGATATTCATATGAATATTGAAAAACGTCTTACCGAGCGGATCGGTTCCGTAGGCGGGAAACTTCATACGGCTCGCAGCCGTAACGACCAGGTGGCTCTTGATACCCACATGTATATGAAAATGGCCATTCAATCCATTGCAGAGCTGATTTACTCCATGGAACAGTCGTTGGTGGAAGTGGCTGAAGCAAATATGGATGTTATTTTGCCGGGATATACCCATTTGCAGCGGGCTCAGCCCGTTCTGTTTGCTCACCACATGCTGGCCTATTTCCACATGCTGGCGCGGGATTTCGAGCGCTTGCAGGGAGCTTGGGAGAGGACCGATATCATGCCGCTTGGCGCGGGCGCGCTGGCGGGAACGACTTTCCCCATCAATCGGCGCATGGTTGCCGAAGAACTAAAGTTTTCCCAAATTTATGCCAATAGCATGGATGCGGTCAGCGACCGGGATTATATTTTGGAATTTTTGTCTTTTGCATCCATTCTGATGGTTCATCTCTCCCGACTCAGTGAAGAATTGATTCTTTGGTCGTCGACCGAATTCGCGTTTATTGAACTGGATGATGCTCACTGTACCGGTTCCAGCATCATGCCGCAAAAGAAAAATCCGGATGTTTGCGAGTTGGTGAGAGGCAAAACGGGGCGCGTAGTGGGACATCTCATGGCGATGCTGACTATTCTCAAAGGACTTCCCATGACCTACAACAAGGATTTGCAGGAAGACAAGGAAGGTGTATTCGACACAGTGGATACCCTGAAATTTAGTCTTTCAGTCTATGCCTCGATGTTGAAGGGTATGAAAGTCAATGCTGCCCGGATGCGTCAGGTTCTGGACGACGATTTTTCCAATGCGACGGATATGGCTGATTATTTGGTACGCAAAGGATTGCCTTTCAGGGAAGCGCACTCCGTCGTAGGACGGGCTGTGCGTTTGGCGATCGAAACGGACCGCAGTCTCACCGAAATCCCCCTTTCGGAATTGCAGACATTGTGTTCGTTGTTTGATACCGATATTTTAGAAGCGCTCCGTATTGAAACTTGCATTGAAGCCCGAAATTCCGAGGGCGGGACGGCGTCCGTACAGGTTAGACAGGCCCTTACAAATTGCCGCTCTATTATGCAATTGCAGCAGACCCAGATTGACATGTATACAATACGCAATATATAATAGATTAATCAATTAAGCGGTAATAGGGGGGTAACGGTATGACAGAAATCAGCGTACAAAAAACGACCAGGCCGGGTACCATGCCCGACGAGGACAAACTGGGATTTGGCACGCATTTCACGGACCATATGTTTGTGATGGACTACCAGACGGGAAAGGGATGGCACTCGCCGCGGATTGTTCCTTATGAAGAGTTCAGCTTATTTCCGTCTGCAATGGTATACCATTACGGACAGGCGATCTTTGAAGGAATGAAGGCATTCAAGACTCATGACGACAGACTTGTAGTATTTCGTACCAGGGACTATCTGCAACGTTTCAATCGTTCGGCGGATATTCTCTGTATTCCGAACACCGATGTTGACTTGGTTCAGGCAGGATTATACAAACTATTGGAATTGGATAAACGATTCCTGCCGGGGAAATTGGGTACATCCATTTACATTCGTCCTTTCATTATTGCGACGGATCCGTTTGTTGGCGTAAAATCTTCTGACACCTATCGTTTGTTTATCATTTTGTCTCCTTCCGGCACCTATTATGCACAGGGATTCAATCCGGTAGGCATCCGGGTGGAAGATAAATATGTTCGAGCAGTTCCCGGCGGCATCGGCGAAGCCAAAACCCCGGGCAATTATGCAGCGAGTCTGCGCGCCCAGGTGGAAGCCAAACATGAAGGCTATGCCCAGGTGCTCTGGTTGGATGGGATTGAACGCAAATATATTGAAGAAGTCGGTACGATGAATATCTTCTTCAAGATCAATGATGAACTGATCACGCCGGCGCTTAACGGCAGTATTCTTGGCGGTATTACCCGTCGTACTGTTTTGGAGTTGGCTCGTGACTGGGGTATGAAAGTTTCAGAACGTAAAATTTCCATTGACGAAGTATTTGCCGCTGCGGAGAACGGCACGTTGCAGGAAGCTTTCGGTTCCGGCACTGCCGCAGTTATTTCACCGGTTGGCGAACTTTCCTGGAAAGGAAAGAAAATCATTATCAACAATAATCAAACCGGACCGACTTCGCAAAAATTGTTTGACGAAGTTGCCGGAATGCAGTACGGAACTCTGCCGGACAACCGGGGCTGGGTCAATACGGTTACGAAGCTCTGATTTCTCTCGGAGCTTTCAGCCTCCCGCAGCTGCGGGAGGCTTTCGTTATATGTACGGCGCAGAAAGGATTTTCTCTGTTGCAGAGAGAATAGTAATAAAGCCGTAACTCATAGAAACAGATTTCATGATGGAGTGAACGCGGAATGGACCAGCAGCTTCGAAACTTCATACCGCCGTTTGGGCTGATTGATTTGATCGATGTCTTGATTGTTGCGCTTGTATTATACAAGTTGTACAACATGATCAAAGACACCCGAGCTGTAACCTTGCTCAAAGGCTTGTTGGTTGTTCTGGTGATGGCGTTGCTCAGCAACTGGCTTCATCTGAATGCGCTGTATTGGTTATTGGGTAAAACGCTGACTGTAGTTGCGGTGGCGCTGCCGGTTGTATTTCAGCCTGAATTGCGGCGTGCCTTGGAACACATCGGTCGTGGACGTTTCTTCAGTAAATCCAAACGCTTGAATGAAGAAGAAATGACGCGGTTATTTCAGGATTTGGCGAAAACGGCAGTAACCCTTTCAAAAACAAAAACCGGGGCCTTGATTGTAATGGAACGGGAGACCGGCTTAAACGATTATGCCGAAACGGGAATTCGTATTGACGGTGTTGTATCCAGTGAGTTGCTGTTGAACTGTTTTGTGCCGAATACCCCACTGCACGATGGAGCCTTGATCATCCGGGGCAATCGTGTATTGGCCGCCGGTTGCCTTTTGCCATTGACTGAACGGTCGGGATTGGACAAAGAGCTGGGGACGCGTCATCGCGCAGCAATCGGTCTCAGTGAGCAGGCGGACGCGATTGTGATTGTCGTCAGCGAAGAGACCGGACTGATCTCCATTGCGCTGGGTGGCCGATTGGTACGCCGTCTGGATTATAGCTCCCTACAGACTCGTCTGGAAGAGTTGTTTGCGCCCAAAGCGCAAGGCTTTAGTGATTACATCAATCGGAGGAATGGCCGGCAATGAACTATTTTCTTGGCCGGAATTTGTTGCCTAAATTATTGGCGGTACTGGTAGCCCTTATCGTGTGGATGTTTGTCATGAATGAACAAAATCCACCTGTGGAAGGGACTTTTCAGGTTGCGCTCAGTAGCCGTAACTTGTCGAACAAGATCGTTGTGATGGAAGCGCCGGAAACGGTCAGAGTCAAGGTGCGCGGTCTGCGAAATGCAATTGCGGGAGCTACGGGCCGCGATTTTCACGCGACTGTCGATTTAAAAGGATTAAAACCGGGACAATATGATTTACCCGTTTCAGTGACGCTACCTCCCGGCTACGAACTGGTGGAGGTGACTCCGGGCAAAGTTTCCGTAAGCCTGGAATCCGTGCAGTCCCGCCAATTTACGATTGAGCCGAGACTGACAGGGTCGCTTGCCGGACAAATGGTTCTCGGTAAAGTGGAAGTAAAACCTGCGGTGACAACCATTACGGGGCCGCAAAGCGCACTGGATGCTATTACAAAGGTATTCGCGCCGCTGGAGGTTCGAACCAATACACCCACATTTTCACTGAATACCAAACTGGTTTTGCAGGGCCCGGATGGAAATGAGTTGAAGAGTTTGACGATGGAACCTTCTCAGGTCAATGTTTCCGGAACATTAGACTCTGGGACCATAAGCCGGACGATTGATGTGAAAACTATTCTTAGCGGAAATCTGCCGGATGGGGTTTTGTTGCGCAAAGTATTTACCGAGCCTGTAAAAGTAGAGATTAAAGGGCCTAAAGATATCATCGATAAAATCAATGTTGTAAATACGGAACCTGTTTCGTTGATAGGCATTACCAAGGATGTTACCAAGGAAGTAACGCTTCAGTTGCCTTCCACCGTGACAATAAATCGCAAAACGGTTATGGTGCGAATTACCGTTGGACAGGGACCCTGATATGAATCATCCTTTGAGATTGCGTCTTTCTAATTTTCGGGTTTCCATAGATGAGGAGACATCTTTGGAGACCCTTGTTTCTGCGCGCTTGCATATCGGACGCCAAGAAATGGGGTCTTTTTGTATTTTGCGAAAGGCATTGGATGCCCGCCGGGAAGATAAAATATCTTTTGTGTATACGATTGAAACGGAAGTAAACTCCGCGAGTGAAAAGTGGATACGCTATTGGAGCGCCGATAAAAATATTTCTGTTGTGGAGAACGCTCCTCAAGAGGAGCTGATGCCGGGAGACAAACCGCTGAATGAAAGACCGGTGGTCATTGGGTTTGGCCCCGCAGGCATGTTTGCCGCACTGACGCTTGCACGGCACGGTTATAGCCCCGTAGTGCTTGAACGGGGTGCGGATTTGAATCAACGCCAACTGGATGTCCAAAGGTTCTGGGATAAAGGGCTGTTGAACGAGACCTCCAATGTACAATTCGGAGAAGGTGGCGCCGGGACTTTTTCGGACGGCAAGCTGACGACCCGCGTCCATGATCGTTTGATGACGGAAGTCCTCGATACGCTTGTTGATGCCGGTGCGCCACCGGAAATCCGATATTGGTATAAACCCCACATCGGGACCGATCGACTGCGTCAAGTAGTGCAAAATATAAGGCGACAGATTGAAAGTTTAGGTGGAGAAGTCCGGTTCCATCAACAGGTGACAGATTTCAAAATTGAAGCGGGTGTCCTGACGGGTTTGATTGTCAATGAAGAATTCCTGATTCCTTGTACGGTGGCTTTGTTGGGAATCGGACATAGCGCTCGTGACACCTATCACGCGTTGCACCGTTGCGGAGTAGTGATGGAGGCCAAACCTTTTTCGATGGGTGTCCGCATCGAACATTCACAGGAACTGATTGATCGTTCCCAATATGGAAAAGCTGCCGGACATCCTAAATTGGGAGCGGCGGATTATTCCTTGGTTTATCATGACAAGGTTGCCGAACGGACTGCTTATTCTTTTTGCATGTGTCCCGGCGGTGTAGTGATCGGAGCTGCGTCGGAGGCTGGTGGTGTAGTTGTGAACGGCATGAGCCACTATGACAGAGACTCTGGTGCGGCCAACAGCGCTCTGGCGGTGAACGTGACCCCGGAAGATTTTGGCGGCGGGGTTCTAGATGGAATCGAGTTCCAACGCCGCTATGAACGAAAAGCTTTTGATTTGGGCGGACGTTCTTATTTTGCACCGGTACAGACAGTAGGCAGTTTTTTGACGGGTCACGTTGGAAATCAACATTTTTTGACGCAACCCAGCTATGGCCCTGGTGTAAAAAATGCCAATCTTCATGAATGTTTGCCGGAGTTTGTTTCCAGTTCACTATGCAGAGCATTGCCTGATTTCGGTCGCAAAATCCGGGGATTTGATCATTCCGATGCGGTAATGA
>CAZSRN010000007.1:11384-25955 GCA_964609115.1 uncultured Veillonellaceae bacterium
CGGGGAGATAGCCGCGAATCGGTGAATGTGGCAGGCCTTTATCCGATGGGAGAGGGCGCCGGCTATGCGGGAGGAATCATGAGCGCCGCGCTCGATGGACAGAATACGGCTCGGGCAATTATCAACGAATATAAACCGTCATAATAAATGATGGTAAAATAGGAGGCGCTATAATGGCTAGATTGTTTGGCACGGATGGAGTCAGAGGAAACGCCAATACTGAATTAACTCCGGAACTGGCTTTTCGGCTGGGATGGGCGGCGGCTTGGTATTTTGGTCGTGAACAGGAAAAGCCGACATTTTTGATTGGCAGGGATACGCGGGTTTCCGGGCAAATGTTGGAGGCAGCTTTGTGCGCGGGAATTTGTTCTGCGGGTGGCAATGCTGTAGTTTTGGGTGTGATTCCTACGCCCGGAGTTGCGTGGCTCACCAGTACTTCCAATGCGGCCGCAGGGGTAGTTATTTCCGCATCGCATAATCCTTTTGCCGACAATGGTATAAAATTTTTCAGCGGAACCGGCTATAAACTACCGGATGCCGTGGAAGACGAACTGGAAGAAATCGTGGCCCGCGGCATGGAAACATTGCCCAGACCGACAGGAAACGGAATCGGGACGATCACTTACCGGCATGATCGAATTGAGGCATATCAGGACTTTCTTTGCAGCACGCTCACTGAAAATCTGTCCGGATTACGGGTGGTGATTGATTGCGCCCATGGTGCGTCTTCGGAAGCGGCGCCTGCGATTTTTTCACGTATCGGCATTGATGCGCACGTGCTGCATTCTTCACCTGATGGGTTCAACATTAACGACCATTGTGGATCGACTCATATGGAGGCGCTTCAAGCGGCGGTTGTTGCGCATAAAGCAGATCTGGGGCTGGCTTTTGATGGAGATGCCGACCGTTGTCTGGCCGTTGACGAAAAAGGGCAAATCATCGATGGAGACCAGATCATGGTGATACTCGCCAGAGAATTGATACAAAGAAACGCGTTGAACCAAGCGACGCTGGTGGCAACGGTTATGAGCAATATCGGCTTGCATCAGGCTATGCGACGGGCCGGCGGCAACGTTATGGTTACTGCAGTCGGAGACAGGTATGTTTTGGAGGCAATGCAGAAGCAAGGGCTTTCACTGGGCGGCGAGCAGTCCGGGCACATTATATTCGGCGAATACAGCACGACCGGCGATGGCCTGATGACCGCGCTGCAATTGATGTCGGCAGTAAAGCGCAGCGGATTGCCATTGTCCCATCTTGGCGAACTGATGACCCGTTTTCCGCAAGTGCTGATCAATGTGCGGGTGCGCAGCAAGGCCGGATGGGAGGATAATTCCCGAATTGCGAAAGCAGTCCAAGCAGCGGAGCAAAAACTGGGAGATGACGGGCGAATTCTGGTGCGAGCCTCAGGAACAGAACCGCTTATCCGCGTTATGGCTGAAGGACCGGTATTGGAGGACCTGGAAGGTTTGGCTGAAACAGTGGCTCAGGTTATCCGGACTGAGTTGAATTGACCCGGACAGCTGCATCATATACAATGGAATAAATATATTCCAAAACCACTCAAAAGGTCGGGGCAGGAGGCGAGTGCTACAGAACGACGGGAGACGGTCTGCGGAATGATATAGCGCTGGCGCTTGTCTACAGACAAGTGGACGAGGGGAAGGCTCATCGAGTTTTCAGCGGATGCCTTCCGGCTTTCTGCAGTCGAGAGCAGTCGACAAAACCATGGGGTGACCTGCGGGACAAAACGGCTGTGGCAGGATTTGATCATAGCATATTGGAGGAAATGAATAGATGTGTGGCATTGTGGGCTATGTTGGCCCGAAACAAGCTGCGTCGTTTTTGCTGGAAGGCTTGCGCAAACTGGAATATCGTGGATACGATTCTGCCGGTATAGCTGTCTATAATGGCGCAGAGATCATCGTGGAAAAATGCATGGGTCGGTTGAATAGCCTGGAAAAGAAAATTGAGGGACAGCTTCCACAGGGACATCTGGGAATTGGACATACCCGCTGGGCTACCCACGGCCGTCCATCCGACACGAATGCGCATCCGCATACAGATTGTCACGGCGATTTTGTCGTTGTACACAATGGGATTGTCGAGAATTATCTTCAGATCAAAGAACGACTCATTGAAAAAGGCCACAAATTTTTATCGGAGACGGATACCGAAGTAGTGGCCCATCTGGTGGAAGAATATTATCAAGGCGATTTTGTCGAAGCTGTAAAAAAAGTATTGGCGGAAATTCGGGGCTCGTATTCGCTTGTATTTATTTCCAAACATGAACCGGATAAAATCATTTGCACAAAACAGGATAATCCGCTGGTTATCGGACTGGGCGAAGGTGAAAATTTCATTGCGTCCGACATTCCGGCTATTATCCAACGGACCCGGCGAACCTTCATCCTGAGTGATGGCGAAATGGCAGTAGTCACCAAGGATTCAGTATGGGTGACCAACCGACAGGGAGTGCCGGTTTCCAAAAAGGTGTTTGAAGTTAACTGGGATGCAGAAGCAGCTGAAAAGGGCGGCTACGATCATTTCATGCTCAAGGAGATCTTCGAGCAGCCCAAGGCATTCAGAGATACGATGACGAGCCGGGTGAGCAAGGACAATAACACCATTACTTTTGATGAGTTGAAATGGACGAGAGAAGATGTTGCCGCCATCAAAAAAGTCATGATTACCGCTTGCGGCACTGCTTACCATGCCGGGCTGGTCGCCAAATACTATATTGAACAACTGGCGCGAATACCGGTCGAAGTCGATATCGCATCCGAGTTTCGTTACCGAAACCCACTCGTGGATTCCAGCACGTTGGTCATCATCATCAGCCAGTCGGGAGAGACGAGTGATTCGTTGGCGGCGCTGAAGGAAGCAAAACGTCTCGGAGCGAGGACCTTGGCCATTACCAATGTCGTCGGTTCCTCCATCTCACGCGAGGCGGATCAAGTGATCTATACTTGGGCGGGACCGGAAATTGCAGTTGCTTCTACCAAGGCATATACCACACAGCTTTTGCTGATGCTGATGGTTGCATTGTATCTGGCGTCATTGCGTGAAAGTTTGCCGCATGCCAGATTGCAGAAGATTATTGAGGAACTGCGAAATTTGCCGCAAAGGGCAGAAGCGTTTCTTACCAATGGGCAGGCGGTGAAAACATTCGCCGAGTTATATGGATTTACAGAAGATGTGTTTTTTATCGGCAGATCGCTCGACTATGCGGTAGCCATGGAAGGTGCGCTAAAACTCAAGGAAATTTCTTACATTCATGCGGAAGCTTATGCAGCGGGTGAGCTGAAACACGGCACGTTGGCGCTTATTATTGAAGGCGTGCCGGTGATTGCTCTGGCTACGCAAATGGATGTATATGAAAAAACCCTGAGCAACATCAAAGAAGTCAAGGCGCGAGATGCGATAGTCATCGGACTGGCGATGGAGGGAGACGAACAGATCAAAAAATATGTCGATCATACCATCTTCATTCCGGCAACCGATAAATATCTGGCGCCGATTCTGGCCGTTATTCCGCTTCAGCTGCTAGCCTATTATGCGGCGGTGACCAGGGGCTGCGATGTGGACAAGCCAAGAAATCTGGCGAAGAGCGTTACTGTTGAATAAAGTCTTCCGAGACGGCGTTGGGTTGAACCAACGCCGTTTTTATCTTCGAACCGAATGATATGGACAAAAACAATAGGTGTGCGTATAATAAGAATATCCCTCCCCGGTACGGGGGGGCATCGAGAGGAGCTTTGATCATGTGGAAAAAGTACGCATACTTTGTGTTATTGGCATATTTGACGGTAGGATTCTTTTTTTACCCCATACTAGGGATTGTTGCGATTGTCTGCATGTTGGCGCCGGTCTTGATGGCTCCATTTAGAGGGCGCGCCTGGTGTGGGAATTATTGTCCGCGAGGAAGCTTGTGGGATGAGGTTTTTGCAAAAATTAATCCTTCCCGATCCATTCCTGGATGGGCGAGAACTCCAGGCTTTCGTTATGGAGTGCTGACCCTCGTTTTCAGCTTGTTCACCTGGCAAATGATCTATGCATGGCCCAATCCGGAAGAGATTGGCAAAGTGTTTCTGCGGGTCATCTTTATAACGACGGTGATTGGTATTTTTCTTGCATTGAAATTTAGCCCGCGGACCTGGTGCAGCTTTTGCCCGATGGGAACCTTGGCGTCCTTGCTGTCAAAAGGGAAAAATCCAATTCATGTTGACAACTCTTGTATTAGTTGCGGACTCTGCGCCAGAGTCTGTCCCATGAATTTGGAACCGTACAAAAATGGTGCATTGTTTGCGGAACCGGATTGTATCAAGTGTGGTGTCTGTGTGGCTAAATGCCCCAAAAAAGCACTGAGCTTTTCCAAGTAGTCAAAGTACTTGAATAAGACGCACATGCAGTGAGAAAATGATAGATGATTACTGCTTCACAACCGATATTTTGAAAAGGGGCTGCTTTTTGCAAGCCCCTTTTGCTTTAAAAATTCTTCAAAAAATATAAAGTCAAAAATATTGACTTTCAAAATATGGTTTGCTACAATCAAATCAGAGGCAAAAGCCCCAATAAAAATTTAGGAGGGTTCAAGATGGCAAATATGAGATTGTGGTCACCGATGGACCACCTTTTCAGGGATCTCGCAGACATGACAAGAATGATTGATGTACCGAACGTACCGGTTCTGTTCAAGGGCGGCGAACCCAAGGTGGATATTATTCAGAATGAAACAGAGATCATAATTAAAGCGGATGTACCGGGCGCAAAAAAAGAAGACATCAACGTAAATGTTACAGAGGATACGGTTACGATTCGAGGGGAAGTACGATCCGATTACGAGGAAAAAAAGGACGATTACTTCCATTCGGAACGGTTCTTTGGGACTTACAGCCGTACGTTGCCATTACCTGCATTGGTAACCAATGACAAAGCAACGGCCAAGTTCGAAGACGGGGTGCTGACGATTACGATTCCGAAAGCAACCAAGCCGGAAAAAGGACATGTTGTAGATATTCTGTAATAAACGCGATGCTTGATTGAAACCGGTCTCTCTCCTGGAAGGGAGGCCGGTTTTTTAACGAAATTATGCCTTCGTAATTTGAAGCGAAATAGCTGTGCAACGGCACAGCCAGAGAGGGAGGTACTGACCATGGGAAGAGCAGTAGGAATAGATTTGGGCACAACAAATTCGGTTATTGCTGTTTTAGAGGGAGAACGGCCTGAAGTAATAGCCAATACGGAAGGTGGACGGACGACGCCGTCTGTGGTTGCTTTCAGGGATAACAACGAAAGATTGGTGGGGCAACTTGCCAAACGTCAGTCGGTTATGAATCCGGCCAAGACATTTTACTCGGTGAAGCGTTTTATTGGTCGTCGATATGATGAAGTGACGGAAGAAATGAAACTGGTTCCGTACAAAGTTGCAACAGGACCGAACAATACGGTGAAATTTCAGGTGGATGACAAGGGATACGCACCGGAAGAAATATCGGCTCAAGTGCTGCGAAAAATGGTAGATGATGCAGCCAAGTATCTGGGTGAAAAAATAACCGACGCTGTAATTACGGTTCCCGCATATTTTAATGACGCCCAGCGGCAGGCAACTAAAGATGCAGGGAAAATTGCCGGTCTGAATGTGCTGCGAATCATTAATGAACCGACGGCGGCCGCACTCGCGTATGGACTGGACAAAAAGAAGAATGAGACGATCCTGGTGTTTGACTTGGGGGGCGGCACATTCGACGTATCGATTCTTGAAGTGGGCGATGGTGTATTCGAGGTGAAATCAACGAGCGGCGATACCCATCTGGGTGGAGACGACTTTGACAAAGTGCTGGTGGACTGGCTGGCCGACGATTTTAAAAAGGCCAACGGGATAGATTTGCGCACGGACAAGCAGGCGTTGCAACGCTTGACGGAAGCAGCGGAGAAAGCTAAGGTTGAACTGTCTTCCGTGATGGAAACAACGATCAGTCTGCCGTTTATTACGGCGGACGCGTCAGGACCCCGTCACTTGGAAGCAAAACTGAGCCGGGCCAAATTTGACGATCTGACTTCGGCGCTGGTGAATCGTTGCCGCAAACCCGTGGAGCAGGCGATGGCCGACGCGAAACTAACCTCCAAGGACCTTGCCGAAGTAATTCTTGTCGGCGGTTCTATCCGAATTCCAGCGGTGCAAAAAATGGTCCGGGAGTTGACCGGCAAGGAGCCGAATCAGAGTGTGAATCCGGATGAAGTTGTCGCTGTGGGTGCGGCGATCCAGGCGGGAGTACTGACTGGAGAATTGAAGGATGTCGTGCTGTTGGATGTAACGCCGTTGTCACTGGGCGTAGAAACGCTAGGCGGTGTGATGACAAAAATTATTGATCGGAATACGACTATTCCGGCGCGACGCAGTCAAGTTTTCAGTACGGCGGATGACAATCAGCCGGAAGTGGATGTTCACGTGCTGCAAGGGGAACGCGAAATGGCCAAGGACAACCGGACGCTCGGCAAAGTCAAATTATCCGGTATTGCACCGGCGCAACGGGGAACTCCACAAATCGAAGTAACATTTGATATTGATGCCAACGGCATTTTGACGGTTGGCGCCAAAGACAAGGCAACAGGCAAGGAACAGACCATCACGATTTCCAACTCCAGCAATTTGCCGAAAGACGAAGTGAATCGTATGGTTGACACAGCCAAGCAAAATGCGGAAGAAGACAAGCAGCGACGGCAACAGGTTGAAGTCCGCAATGAAGTGGATTCGCTCGCATATCAATCCAAACGGTTGCTGTCCGAGCAGGCTGCAAATCTGCCGGCTCATGTGAAGGGACTGCTGGAAGCGGCGCTGAACAAAGCGAACAAAGCGCTGGACGATAGTGCGGACATTGGGACCTTGAGAAATATCAAGACCGAACTGGAACAGGCCTATGGTCAGGCCTGCCAGTGCAAGCCGGAACAACAGGGACCGACTGTTGAAAAACCCGGCGGTCCCCAAAAAGGTAGCGACGATGTAATGGATGCCGAATACGAAGAAAAATAAGTGGAAGTGAAATGGCGGTGAGCATACGATGAAATATATCGATTACTATGAAGCGCTGGGAGTTTCCCGGACGGCAACGGAAAAAGAGATCAAGACGGCTTACCGCAAGCTGGCCCGTCAGCATCACCCGGATTTACACCAGGGTGATGCCAAAAAGGCGGCGGAAGAGAAATTTAAGACAATCAACGAAGCTTACGAGGTGCTGAGTGATCCTGACAAACGCGCCAAGTATGACCATCTGGGGATGAATTGGCAGGCAGGCCAGGATTTTCAGCCGGGGCCCGATATGGGCGGTTTTAATTTCCGCAACGTAAACATCAATACTGAGGATTTGCATGGGTTTAGCGACTTTTTTGCCTCCATGTTCGGGCAGGATATTTTTGGCGGGCGACGAGGCGCGCGGGCCGAACATTCACGAGGACCGGTTAAAGGCGAGGATATCGAAGCTCAAATCAATCTTTTGGTTGAGGAACTTTACAACGGTGGAGAAAAAGATATTCAAATCCAAACGGGCGGCGCTGCAAAAACCGTAAAAGTTAAAGTTCCGCCTCGTATTTACCCTGGAGCCGTGCTGCGGCTGAAAGGGCTTGGCGGGGCAGGGCATGGGGGCGGTGCTGCCGGGGACTTGTTGCTGCAATTGAATGCCTTGCCGCATCCGATTTGGCGCATTGAAGATCAGGTGGATGTTGAAGCCGATCTGACGATTTATCCGGAACAAGCGGTGGTGGGCGACAAGGTATCGGTGCCGACGCCGGATGGAATGATCCAGTTGAAGATTCCGGCAGGAATTCATAATGGACAGAAGATGCGATTGAAAGACAAGGGATTGAAACGAAAAAACGGCACATTGGGAGACATGTTCGTGCGGGTGAAAATTGATACTCCACTGGAGCAAAGTCCTGAAGAAGTGGAATTGTATAAGAAAATTTTTGATTTAAGAAATCGGTAAAACAGGGGAGGAAAGAAAATGGCGGAGGAAAAATTGACACAGAAAGCGACGGCGGTTTTGCAGGAAGCTCAACAGTCGGCAGCGATGAATTATCATCAGGAAGTGACGTCCCGGCATGTAATTCAGGCCCTTCTAAAAGACCGGGATGCGATCATAGATTATATTTTGGCGCAAGCGAAAATTGAACCGGGATTAATCGAGACCAAGATAGCTCAGTTGGTAAAAAACCAACCTTCAGTACGTGGACAAGACGGCGCTTTGCACTGGAATACCGCGATGGTACGAGTGATGGCGCTGGCCGACAAGCTGGCGAAAGATGCACAGGATGAATATATCAGTGTTGAGCATCTGCTGATGGCGGTTGCCGAAGATGGCGACAGTGACGTAGTTCAGGTTTGTCGCGATTTTGGCCTGAACCGTTCAAAAATCCGTGAATGGAGTCGCGAATTCCGCAAGGGCCAGAACGTTACCAGCGATAATCCCGAAGGGGGAGCACAGATGCTGGCGAAATATGGTCGCGACTTGACGGAACTGGCCCAGCAGGGAAAACTGGATCCGGTGATTGGAAGGGATGAAGAAATTCGACGGGTAGTGGAGATTTTGTCCCGTCGTACCAAGAATAATCCGGTGCTCATCGGCGATCCCGGCGTGGGCAAGACGGCGATCGTTGAGGGGCTGGCGCGAAGAATCGTTGCTGGAGATGTACCGGAATCCTTGAAGAACAAAACCGTATACTCTCTCGATCTCGGAGCCATGGTTGCAGGCTCGAAGTACCGCGGTGAGTTTGAAGAGCGACTTAAAGGGGTACTGACGGAAATTTCCAAGTCTGAAGGACGAATCATTCTGTTTATCGATGAACTGCATACGGTGGTGGGGGCCGGTGCTGCCGAAGGCGCGATGGATGCCGGAAATATCCTGAAACCTCTGTTGGCCCGGGGCGAACTGCGGTGCATTGGCGCTACGACCCTCAATGAATATCGAAAGCACATCGAAAAGGATGCGGCCTTGGAGCGACGGTTCCAGCCTGTTATGGTAGTACAGCCCTCGGTAGAGGACACCATTTCCATTTTGCGGGGCTTGAAGGAACGCTATGAGGTCCATCACGGCGTAAAAATTAAAGATGCGGCGCTGGTTGCGGCAGCCGTACTGTCGGACCGATATATTGCCGACCGTTTTTTGCCGGATAAGGCGATTGATCTTGTGGACGAATCGGCGGCAAAATTACGGACGGAGATTGACTCCATGCCGACGGAGCTGGATGATCTGTTGCGCCGTGTGATGCAATTGGAGATTGAGCAGCAAGCGCTGAAAAATGAAAATGATCCGGCTTCGACAGAACGTTTGGAGCGGATCGAAGAGGAACTGGCCGAAACAAAACAGCAGGCTGATTCGCTAAAAGCCCAGTGGCAGGTTGAAAAACAGGGAATTACTCGTTTGCGCGGACTGAAAAAAGAAATTGAGTCGATTCGTAACGATATGGAAGCCGCCGAACGCGCGTACGACTTAAACCGACTGGCAGAGCTAAAGTATGGTCGATTGCCGGAGCTTCAGCATCGCTTGCAAAGTGAAGAAGAGCTGCTGAAAGAAAAACGCAATCATAAAATGTTGTTAAAAGAAGAAGTGGACGAAGACGATATCGCGAAAGTGGTCAGCCGTTGGACCGGAATTCCGGTGACCCGCATGCTGACCGGTGAGCGGGAAAAATTAGCGCATCTGGACGATATCCTGCATGAACGGGTTGTCGGACAAGACGAAGCGGTGACGGCAGTCAGCGAAGCGATCATCCGGGCTAGGGCCGGAATCAAGGATCCCAATCGTCCGATCGGTTCCTTCGTCTTCTTGGGGCCTACCGGCGTAGGAAAAACCGAGTTGGCGAAAACGCTGGCGGAAGTGCTTTTCGATGATGAACGCAGTATGATTCGCCTCGATATGAGCGAGTACATGGAGAAACATACGGTGTCACGACTGATCGGCGCTCCTCCCGGCTATGTCGGCTATGATGAAGGCGGACAATTGACGGAGGCCGTACGTCGCCGCCCATACAGCGTTATTTTGCTTGATGAAATTGAAAAAGCCCATAACGATGTGTTTAACGTGTTGTTGCAGATTCTCGAAGATGGTCGTCTGACCGATGGCAAAGGACGGACGGTGGATTTCAAAAATACCGTGATCATCATGACCTCAAATCTTGGCTCGTCCGAGATTCTGAACAATGATTTCGCCGTAGCGAAAGAACGGGTACTTGAATTAATGAAAGTCCATTTCCGGCCGGAGTTTCTGAACAGGATCGACGACATCATCGTGTTCAATGCATTGTCTGCCGAACAGGTCGGCCAAATTGCCGGCATTATGCTCGCCGGTCTGTCAAAGCGCTTGCAAAAACAGATTAACATTGCACTAAGATGGAATGAAGCTGTACTGCGCCGATTGGCAACGGAAGGTTACGACCCCAACTATGGAGCTCGCCCGCTTAGACGTCTCATCAGCCGGGCGATTGAGACCGAGTTGTCAAAAAGAATCGTGCGCGGGGAAGTGCCGGAAGGTTCGACAATCAACCTGACTGCTGATAGCGGCAAAATTGAGCTTATGGTGCAACCGGATCATTCCTGAGGACAATAGTGTCATGTAGCGGCGGGGCTGCGGATTTCCTTCAACGGTTTCCGCAGCTCTTCTTTGCAATAGACGCGACTTTTCGACAGGAACTTCGAGCTGTTGGGAGAATATTATATATCATGGAGTTGATGTGTATTGAAGTTTAAACCGCTTGAACTGGCGGATAAACCCATTTTTGACCGGATGTTGGGCCAACGCTATTATGAAAATTCCTGGTTTACTTTTACTACTTTTTTTACTTGGCGTGAAAATTTTACGACCCACTGGGCATTGCACGACGACGCATTGTTCCTTAAGATGCGGGCCACTGGGCTCGTATATTTTACGGCGCCTTTTGCGGCGGCTGACCGATCTTTTGCAGCGGCTGTCGATGCGGCAGTGCAAGAAAGCCGGTCGCAGGGAGAATCCTTTCTGATGAAGGGGCTTTCCCCCGCCATGTGCGCCGAACTGGAGAGCGCTTTTCCCGGACGCTTCGTGATCGAAGCGCAGCGGGATTATTTCGATTACCTATATAAGGCCGAAGATTTGCGGATGCTGGCGGGCCGCAGGTATCATTCCAAACGAAATTTTGTGAACCGGTTTTTGATGGAACATAAAAATTGGCAATATGAATCCTTAACAAGCGCTTCTCTGTCAGACTGTCTGCAAGTGGAGCAATCATGGTGCGATAACCGGGATTGCTCTGCCGACAACATGGTGGGCGCCGAATATCGGGCGCTGGAAGAATCCCTGAGAAATTTTGATGTTTTGGAATTGCGGGGCGGATTGATTCGGGTGGCAGGACGCCCGGTGGCTTTCAGCATCGGAGAAACTCTGAATAAGGACACCGTCGTCGTTCATATGGAAAAGGCGGACCCGTCTATTCCCGGCTTATATGCGATGATTAACCGGGAGTGTTGTCGGCAGGCCTGGGGCGACGTAGAATTTATCAATCGGGAAGAGGACATGGGAGAAGAGGGACTCCGCAAGGCAAAGGAATCATACTATCCGCTCCGGTTGATCGAGAAGCATAAAATTTTTTTACGGGAGGAAGAATAATATGGCGCAGGATTGTTCATTTGACGTAGTATCACAGGTCAATATGCAAAGCATGGACAACGCGGTGAATCAGGCCATGAAGGAAATCGGGCAGCGTTATGATTTTAAGGGAGCCGTAGCCGAAATCACCTTGGAAGAGACGGGCCTGAAATTTGTGGCGCAGGATGAATTTAAGCTGGAAGCCATGATTGATGTATTGCGGCTAAAAATGGTAAAGGCCGGACTTTCGGCCAGAGCCTTGACCCCGGGGAAACTTGAACCGGCCGCTAAAGGAACGGTGCGCCAATTGATGACGATCCAGACGGGAATTGCCGCTGACAAGGCGAGAGAAATTGTTGCGTCTGTCAAAGGCTTGAAACTAAAGGTGCAAACATCCACTCAAGGGGAACAGATTCGTGTATCAGGCGCGAAAAAAGATGAACTGCAAAAAGTAATTGCCCATTTGCGGGCGCAGGATTTTGGGATTGACCTCCAATTTATCAACATGAGGCCATAGAACGGAGAAATCATGAGTTCAGACGATATCCGCCGATTGCGGCGTTGGTTTACGGAGTATGCCCGGTCTTTTTATTCAGATGATGCCGATATTCAGGCGCATGTGCAGCTTAAAGAAGCTCACACCGAGCGGGTGTGCAAACAGATGGAAGGGTTGGCGGATTCGCTGCCGCTCTCGCCGGAACAAAAGATGCTGGCGCAGTTGGTGGCGTTGTTCCACGACGTGGGACGGTTTCGGCAATACACACAATACCGGACGTTCAATGATTTTCGTTCGGAGGACCATGCCTGTCTGGGCGTGCGGATTTTGCAGGAAACCCGTGTGCTTTCGGTGCTGCCGGAATCACAGCAGGTGTTGGTGCAAAAGGCCGTACGCTATCACAATGGACGGGTAATTCCGGAGGATAGTGAAGATGCGGTTTTTTTTGCCCGAATGATCCGGGATGCCGACAAAGTTGATATCCTGGAGATGATTACGAGCGAGGATGAACGATTTCGGATGTTGCCGATGCCGGAATATAGCGGGGTGCAAGAAGTATCCGCCGGTACTCTGGATGCGATTTTGCAGGGACAAGTGGCCCGGTTCGAGCATATACGGACTGCGGCCGATTTGATGTTGTTCAGGATGTCCTGGATGTTTGACATGAACTTTCCCTGGACGTTTCGCAAGGTTCAGGAACGCGGTTATCTGGAAAAAATGGCGGCGCAATTGCCACGGACACTCGAAGTGAAGCGGGCGGTTGATTTTTTGCAGGCGCATCGGGATTGCCGGGCTGAAGAATAATAAATGTAAAATAAAAGAACGGGAGCGCTACCATTCCAAGGTAGCGCTCCCGTTCTTTTGTTTTACAAAACAGATATCCTGCTCAATGACCGCCAGGCAGCAGTGGAACTGTAGTTCCGGCTTCCGTCATGATGGTAATGGAGAAATTGTCTTTTCCCAGCTTTTCACGGGCGATTTTCATGGCCTCTTCCGCACTGGATGCCGGAATCATTCCGGCATTGCGGACAAATTCGGCATTTTCCGGTTTGGTCACGATGATGAGGGAAATGGCTTCCGCGATGTAGGCAAATTTGAGGGCAATGAAACCGGGAACGGTAAACCCGGCGCGCAGAGCAATTTCACGATCGTATTTATCCGAGTATTTAAACCAGTCGCTGAAGTCAGGGGGCTCCTTGATGTCCCGGCATTCCAGAAAACAGATGGCTACACCGCCAGGACGCGTTGCTGCATAGGCATTGTCAAGAGTTTTGGAGCCTTGATACAAATTAATGTCGCGAGGAAAGCCTCCGGCGGACGCAATTGTGAGATCGGCCTGCTGCGTAATGGGAATCCCGTAGATTCGCTCCACTTCTTTACATCCCGCTTCCCAGGCTTCATACCAATGACCGGCAAAAAACTTGGCAAACTTGCCCTGCGGTGTAAAAACTGCATTCAATAGAAAGGCCGGGTTAAGGGCAGCGGCATGTTGCCGCATATCGTCGTGCATTTCATTGCCGTCCAGCTTACCGGAGACACTGTTGACATTCAAGCCTTTGCCGATTTCTTTGTGAAGGCAGAAAGTATGGTTTCCCTGGATGCTTTCGTATGCACTTACTCCAGGCATAATGGATTTGCGTCCCCCGCCGAAACCGGCCATCAGATGATAAACGATGCCGCTGGTTAGAATGACTTTGTCCGCTTCGGCAACTCTTCGGTTGACAATAATCGGCACTCCGCCGGAAGTTGTTCCAAGCTGCACCAGATTCGCTTTGTCGTGCGAGTCGTGCTGATAAACTTTGACTCGATGGCAAGTTTCACTGCCGCATACGGCAATATCCTCCGCAGGAGTATGAGGACGATGAGCGCCGAGGGTCACGACGATCGAAATATCGGCGTCCGGTATGCCCGCGGCATTCAGTTCATCCAATACGGTGGGCAGAAATTGATCGTGTTTAATCCAGGCGCGGGTGATATCTCCGACCGTGACAACGACTTTGTCGCCGGGTTTGACGGTTTGCGCCAAAGAAAGTGAACCGATCGGATTTTGCAGCGCATGGCGCACAGCGGCAGGAACATCCTTGATTTCTTCCACCGGTGTTCCCTTGATGTCGTAAAGAATTCGATCTTCGGGCAGAGCGAGTTCCATGCTGCCTTCGCCAAATCCAAACTGATATTTCTTCATACTCGCATTTCACACTCCTGTTGCAAATAACGATTGAGTTTTCTAATGCATTATTTCTTCTTGGCTTCTTCAATTTCCTTCAGCCAGGAACCAAATTTGGGCCCGTATTTGTCATAGACGGGTTTAACAGCAGCTTGGAAAGCCTTTGTATCAATATCACGAATGATTTCCATTCCACCAGCCTGAACTGCTTTAAATTGTTCGGCCATTTGTTCAGCTCCCCACTTACGAACGTGTTGAGCTGATTCTTTGGCAGCTTGTACCAGAGTGTCCTGACC
>CAZSRN010000008.1:0-16729 GCA_964609115.1 uncultured Veillonellaceae bacterium
TATAGCTGTAAGCTTTTTGGAACCCCACGTCTAACGTGGGGTTTTCTATATATAATAAAAAGAACCGGCGCTCATCGCCGGTTCCTGATTACTTAATCAATTTTATGGTACGAACCCCAAAGTCATAGACGGGATTGCTGGTCGAATCACCGGTTCCCACATTCAGATCTTCCAGAAACCGTCCCTTTGCATAGAACGTTACCCCATAGCTTCCCTTATGCACCTCTTCCAGAAAGAAACCCACAAACCCGATAATCTTCATGGGAGTTCCCGTTGCCGTAGTACGCGGGAGCATACTGTCAACCAACGGAATCAGCATAACCCGGGGGTCCCCCACTTTTGCCTTCTTATAATCCGTGTTGGGATCCCGGACGGTCCGGTCATAAAATGCGTCGACCGAGGCCTTACCGCCGCTGGAGGGGCCCAGATACTGCATGTTGTCGCCCAACTTGAAGGTTTTCTGGTACCCGTTCTTCAGATAATTGATATAATCCTGAAAACTTGCATTGGTAATGCCGACGTTCATATAGTCGAATTCGTATTCGCCATGCGGTTTTGCTGCGTTATACATGCGCTGGGTAAACTGGTGCGTATAATCGAAAGTCTGAGTTTTCGGCAGCACGAACGGCACAATCCAGGGCACGCTGGCGGCAATGTTTACTTGCGCCGTCGCCTGCGCCGATACGGCTGAGGACCGGATCCCCAGCACCGGAGCAAACAGCAGGGGAACATTGCGTGAAATGATCACTTCGATCGTTTTGTTATCCGTCGAAATGTTGGTTGTCACCGTATCCGTGGCTTTTCCGTTCCGCAGTGAAAATGTTGCCGCAACGGTGCGCGCATCCTCGGGGTTTTTCGGCAGCTCCTGAGCGGCGGCCAGTACGGCGGAATCTGCGGCATTGGACAACTGTGATTTATTCAAGTATAAAGTACCCACGTCGGTGACCAAAGCGGCAAACCCCAGCAGTACCGGCAATGCTGCCGCCGCAATCACAAGCACTCCGCCCCGCCGGTTTTTCCAAATATTTTTCATCGGGTCCCCTCCTATGGAAACAGAACGAATCGACTTTTCCACCTTCTATTGTAGTGGTCGGACCCGCAATTTCCTTGAGACTTACTGCTCATTTTTTCAGAGGGTTGCCGGGGACTTTAGCACTATGGCAACTCTACCTTCCAGGCCAGCAGCACTTCCGTGCCCTCGCTGTTATAAGCCATCCGCTGCGTGGTGGAAAGCATGATCGGTATGCCGCGTCCCATTCCTGCATCTTCCCCGAACAAGAACATTTCTTCGGGCCGCAATCGCAGCCGCCGCAACACGGCATTGCCGGCAAAACCCATACGGGAAGTCCGGACCCGAACAACAAACCAGGAACCGATCCGGTTAAAACGCAATCGCGCCTGATGTTTGCGCGGAACTCCGTCCCTGCATTCCAGGGCATTGGCCAACGCTTCATTCACGGCCACTTCCTGCAAGGAATGCGGATTTCCCGTTTCCTCCGCCAAAATTTCCCTCACTTGCTCCCTGAATCGCCGATAATCTCCATATCCATTGAAATATAAAATCCTCGGCCAGCCGCACAGCTGTTGAAACGCATCGGGAAAAGCCTGAATCCGGATACAAATCGCCGTTGCGTCATCACGGCGCTCTTTTGACCAAATCAAGTCCTGAATAAACTCTTTCATCTCCGTGAAGCTGCCCAACGGCAAATCCGTGCGGTGGTCGATTCTGTCCGTGAGTCCATCCGTCAAAAAATAGAGGCAGTCTCCCACCGAAAGCGGCATCACATGCATCTCAAAATTTTCCGCTTCGCGCATTCCCAGATACATACCCTGTCGTTCGACAATCTCCTGTTTTTCTTGCGTCGACAGCCAAAAACCGGGGATTCCGGCGCAAACCCAGCGCAATTCATGCGTCTGCAGATCCACTTCAAAAGCAATGGCCGCCGCAAAAGCCTCTTCATTAAAGTATTTGGCGGACTGGCAATTCAGCCAGCGCATTTGGTCGGACAACGGAAGGTCCATCTCGTTGACTTCGCGCAACAATACGTGCATGGCGGATGTGTGCAAGGCCGTTGCCAGCCCGTGTCCGGCGGCATCCACCAGATATCCGCGCAGCACCTGCCCCTGAAAACGCCAGTCCATAAAATACAGGTCCCCGCCCACATACGTGTAGGGCTGGTAAATGGTATACAACTCCAAAGCATCCGAAGATTGAGGCGTGCCCAGCATTTCACGCTGCACTCTCGTCGCCATTTGTGCGTCATGTTGGATTTCCTGTTCACGCCGCACTTCTTCCGAGACATCCTGTAGATAGGAAGCGACCAAGTTTCTCCCTTGATAACGAATCAGAACCGCTGAGCGCTCCACATGCATCAAAACACCGTTTCGATGCCGAAACAACCGTCGCTGCGAAGGCAACATCCCGGTTTTTTTCACCAGTTGAAAGTTGGCCTTGATAGTTTCCTCCTTTTCAACGATCATATCAAACACCGTTAATGCCGGATTCTGCCGCAAATCATAGCCGAATTGCGCCGTAAACTGTTCATTGGCCTTGACAATTCTCGCTGTATCCGGGTCAAAGAAAATCAAGGCTTCCGGGGAATTTTCAATGACGGACAAATATCTCATTTCGCTCTCGGATAATGCGTCATCCACCCGAGACCGCTCCGCAATCTCCCGTTGCAGTTCATCATATTGAATCCTCAGTTTTGTTTCCGCCGCGCCCAGCTCGTTATACAGCGTCCGCAGTTCTTCATTGCCGGCGTCCAGTTCCATTTCCGCCGCTTGCCGCTTGATTTGCATGCTGTCAACCGCCTGGGCAATTTCGCCGATCTCATCTTTCCGGTTCAAAAGCTCCGGGGACAGGCGCAGCGAAAAATCGCCCCTGCCGATCGCCTGCAGCAATCCGACCATTTCGTAAAACGGCTTGGTAATGGTTTGAATAAAGCCGAGCAATACCAGCACCACCGCCAGACTCAGCAACACGGCCACCCATAAAATGCCGTTGCGCAAATTGCGACTTCTGGCCATCACATCCGTTTCGGCCTGCTCGGTGACCACAATCCAACCCGCCTGAGGAATTTTCACATACGATGCGTAGAAGGTTCCCGCCTGGTTCGGTTCCTCAAAAACTCCGGCGCCTTCATTTTCAGCATTGTTTTGAATCGCCTGCCGGACGATCCCCCGATCGGCGATACGGGTCAACTGCGTCTTCCGCAACAGGGTTGGATCGGGATGCGCCAGTATATCCCCGGCTCTGTCGACAATATAAACCTTCATATTTTTACTATAAGAAAACGACTGAATATATTCGTTCAGTCGTTCCAGTTTCAAATTGCCGGCCAAGATTCCCACAGTTCGCAGCTCCCCGTCATACAGTCGGGTGGCAATCGCTGCCAGCAACTGCCCCTGTGCGTTGGCGTACGCATTGCTGATATAAACGTAGCGATACCCGTCGGCCGTGACGCCGCGATACCAGTCCCGCGTTGCAAAACCTTCCCGATAGCTCTGAACCGGTGTTCCCTGTTGATGCGCAAACGGCTCGCTAATCAAAGGTCGCGCCTGGTCCGGTGTATAAATGATAATATTGTTAAATTCCGGGTAGGCTGTCAGAATTTCCTTAAAATAGTCCCGTTGCTTCTTTCCTGCCGTTTCAGGCAAGCCCCTGAAGTCTTCGCCGGCATCGGCAAATTCAGCAGTATCCCTCAATTGGGGCAAGGTGGCTGAAATCGAAATAATACCGGCGTGAATGGAGAGGAACTTCTCAACATACTGCCCTATCGCCTGAGAAGCAATTTTTTGGGTTTGAAAAGCATCGGCGCGAAGATAATCGTGCACAACCGTTTGCACATAAAAGCTGCTGCACAGCACGGCAATCCATACCGCTCCAATCGCCAGCACGGTTAGTTTTGCACGGATACTGCGCATACAATCTCCTTTCCGCCCATCATGCGCTTCAAACATAGGAAAATTGTTTGGATTTTATTACACAATTCGTTTCTCGATTCATAAATTCCTGCAAAAAAAAACAACCACCCGAATGGATGGTTGTTTGCGCCGTCTTCCAAAAAACACGAACCCGTTTACTTTCGCGGAGAAATCTTGGCAACATAAGCGTCAATCTGGCGTCGCCATACTATATAAGCATCATCATTCAGATGCAGCCCATCATATGTGTACTGCGGCAACAGCCGCCCGTCTTTCCCCGTGAATGAGCCGGACAGATCCAGGTATTCATACCCGTACTTTTGGGCCAGCGGCTTGATGGCCTTGTTTAGCGCCCGTATATTATGGTTTTTTCGCAATCCGTTTGAAGGGAACATCTGATCATTAAACGGCAGAATGCTCTGCACATAGACCGGCGTCCCCGGCAGCTCCGTCTGGAAGCGGGCCAATATCCGGCTATAATTTTCCACAACATTGTCGATGGATCGCCCAAAACACAAATCATTGGTCCCGATCATCAAAAATATTTGTTTGGGGCGCAATGCGATAATCTCATCCTGCCGGTTCAAAAGCCCCAACGTGGTATCCCCGCTAATGCCGCGATTCACGACGTTCGCCTCGGGAAACAGCCGCTGCCAGTCAGCGCCGAAGGTAATACTGTCGCCAAAGAAAACCACTGGATTTTTTTGGCGGTTATCGGTGAGTGAAAAATACATTCTGCGCATTCGGTAATTCAGTGTTAGGTAAGCGGGATCTTCCGGTTTCCGTCCCAAATTGTTCACCCATTCGACCACTTGCGCCACCTTTTCGTTAGCCAAAACCCGTTCCAAAGACCCATTCAGTACTCCGGCCAGACAAACAGCCACCACGGCTGCCATGAGGATTCCTTTTCGCACCCCAGCATCTCCCTGCCACATTTTTTACATCGATTTATCTTCGTTTGTTTTCCATTTTATTATTTATTTTACTTTCATAATAAAAATCCTGCCTGTTTTTTCATTTTTATTAAAAATTATATTTTAAGTCGTGCTTGAAAGCACGACTTAAAACTGCGTTATTTTTCAACCAACCCTCGTCCGTTGTCTATTGACCGGCTACGCCTGAATCCTTCGCGGCCTGCATTACGGCTCCGGCAATGACACTGGGGATTCTTCCATCCAGTGGCGAAGGAAAAATCCGGTCCGGCCTCAATTCATCAACAGGAATGCTACTGGCCAACGCAATCGCCGCCGCCAATTTCATGGGTTCGTTGATTGTCCTTGCTTGAACGGCCAAAGCTCCTTTCATAATACCGGGAAACACCAACACATTGTTGATCATGTTGGGAAAATCGGAACGCCCTGTGCCGACGATCGCCGCCCCGCCCGCCTTGGCTTCATCGGGATAAATCTCGGGGTTCGGATTGGCCATGGCGAACACAATCGCCTGTGAATTCATCGTCGCCACCATCTGCCGGGTTACCGTCCCGGGGCGTGAAACGCCGACAAATGCATCCGCGCCGACCAGCGCATCCGCCAAGCTTCCGCTGACCCGGTTAGGATTCGACAACTGCGCCATTTCGCGGTGAGCGTCATGCAAAAGGCTGCCCGCGTCTTCTGAATTGAGTATGCCGTTGCGGTCCGCCATGATCAGTTCCCGGACCCCATAAGAAAGAAGCAATTTTCCGATGGCGATTCCGGCAGCTCCTGCGCCGTTAATGACAACCTTGCTTTGTGAAAGATCCTTGTGCAAGACCTTATGCGCATTGATCAAGCCGGACAGAACGCAGATGGCGGTTCCATGCTGGTCATCATGAAATACCGGTATATCCAGTTCCTGTTTGAGCCGCGCTTCTACTTCAAAGCAACGCGGCGACGCAATATCTTCCAGATTGATCGCGCCGAACCCCGGTGAGATCAACTTGACAGTCCGAATGATTTCCTCGGTGTCCTGTGTATCCAGGCAGATGGGATAGGCATCGATTCCGCCCAACGTTTTGAACAGAATTGCTTTGCCTTCCATTACCGGCAAAGCTGCCTCAGGACCGATATTTCCGAGCCCCAGCACCGCAGATCCGTCCGTCACGACTGCAACCGCATTTCCTTTTCCCGTATAGAGATACACATCGTCTTTATTTGCCGCAATATTCCGGCAGGGTCCGGCTACTCCGGGCGAATAGGCCAGACTCAAATCTTCCAGATTAGCGACAGGAACCTTGCTGGCCACCGCCAGCTTGCCCCGGGCCAGTTTGTGCATTTTCAGAGATTGTTCTTCATATCGGTTGCTTTCCATCGTTCCGCGCCTCCTCCATCCGTTATTTCAGAAGTTCAGGCCCCCGGGACAAAACCCGGGCGG
Organism: uncultured Veillonellaceae bacterium; assembly: GCA_964609115.1. Taxonomy (GTDB): domain Bacteria; phylum Bacillota; class Negativicutes; order UBA1444; family UBA1444; genus UBA1444. Next base: position 6,280 of record CAZSRN010000008.1, read on the forward strand.
TTTCAGCCATGAGCGTTTCCACAACTTCCCGTACCGGTTTGATTTCCCGCAAGGGCAGTAAACTTTGCCCCACCTGCACCAGACCATTGTCGACATCGCCCTCGACAGCCGCGATCCGGTTGGTTCCGGTAGCCAGCTTGTCCAATTCCGTCTGTGGCGCGCCGCTGACTTCCAATTCCATAAATTTATCCGTGAACTTATTTCTCAGTCCACGCACGCCATGGCCTCGGGAGACGCCGGTCGCGATGGAATCAGTATCCGTGGCGGCAATGATTCGCTCCTTGGCTTTGGGATGCAACCCGCATTCGGTGGTCAGCAGGAAACGCGACCCCATCTGGACGCCGTCCGCGCCCATGAGCAGCGCCGCCGCCATGCCCCGGCCATCGGCGATTCCACCGGCAGCCACTACCGGCAGGGATACTTCCGGAATTACATTGGTCAAAAGCGCCATGGTAGTTAAAGATCCGATGTGTCCGCCCGCTTCCATGCCCTCAATGACGATGGCATCCGCACCGGCGGCTTCGACGCGTTTGGCCAGCTTTACGCTGGGAATGACGGGAATAACCTTGACCCCGGCTGCATGCAGCTGTTCAAAATAAACCACGGGATTTCCGGCGCCCAGCGTCACGAAAGCCACCTTTTCTTCGCAAATTACGTTGACAATTTCATCCCGATTGGGGGCCATCAGCATCACATTCACGCCAAAAGGCTTATCCGTCAATGTTTTTGCCTTGCGGATTTCTTCCCGGACCCATTCCGTCGTGCGTCCTCCCGTCGCGATGACCCCCGCTCCCCCCGCATTTGACACGGCTGTCGCCAGATTGGCCTCAGAAACCCAAGCCATAGCTCCCTGCAAAATAGGATATTTTATACCCAACAATTCGGTCAGTTTTGTTTTCATGTACATCCCTTCTTTCGAGAATTCTTCTGATTCAAGAATAACACAATTTATAATAAATATTAAATATGATATAGTAATCACAAGATAAACCGGATTTATCGAGGTGCGAGCATGGACCTTCGTCAACCGGAATACTTTCGTTTCGACCGCTTTTATTGATTTCATCACTCGTTATACGAAATCCCGACCGCATGAATCCATGCAAAAAGCCGCCCGTTAAGGCGGCTTTTTATTGTGGAAAAACATTACTTTGTCAGGCGAACCACGGAAAGTCCATAATAAGCGGCAGTCGAACTGCCGTCACCCGGCGTAACCATTTCACGAAATTTCCCGTATACGAAACTATCGTTGCCGCCCCCGCCGCTGCCTTCGAGGAAAAACGCCGCGAATCCCACCACCTGCACGTCGGTTCGCCCGGACACTTCAAGGGAATCAATCACCGGCACGATAATAATCCGGTCCGAACCGCTTTCCACGGTGTCAAAGGTTACGCTCGGGTCGAGTCCCAGCCGATAGGATACTCCGGAAGCTGTCGGCCCCGACATATTGCCGGTTTCCGTAAAGATCCAGTCGCCAATCGTAAATTTGCCCTTATACCCATTCTTGATATTTTCCACATAGTTGCTGGCGCCGCTGGCGCCGAGAGCCAACGCCTGAAAGTTTCCGTTATAACCGCTGCCGCCGCCCAATTTGAGCGTGTATGTCTGGCCAAAAACAAAGCTTTGTTTCTCAATGCCAAATGGAACAATTCCCTTTACCCCGCCCGAATACGTCTGTACTTCAGCTGTGGCGGAAGCTTGTACGGTCGAGAAATTCAGTCCCCATATTTTTGCAAAAAACAACGGAACGTTTCGAGTAACGGTGACAGTGATCGCCGTGTTGTTTTTGGACAGCACCGGATCGATCGTATCCTTGGCCGCCGCATCCGCCCGTTTATTCATTGATGCATAATTACCGGCAACGGCCAGAGCTTCCTCCGGTCGTCCGGGCAGTTCCTGCGCCCCCGCCAATGCTGCCGCATCCGCCGCATTCGCCGCTTCAAAACGGTTCAGGTACAACGCACCGACATCAACCGCCAATGCCGCAATGCCGGTGATTCCAATCACGGCCGCTGCTGCAACAACAGCGATGGAACCTCTATTTTCTTTTAGGATGCGTTTCCAAGCCCACCTGTCCATTTTTGCGTCACGCTCCTGCTTTTTCCCGGCACTTAACCTTTTCCAAGCTTATTTTACCGCGTAACGCCGATCTATTCATCCGTTTCAGGTCTTATTTTTCACTAGGTTTTCTGTCCCATTCCTCCGTCTTACGTCCTATACCTCCACCCGGTCCCGTCCATGCCGTTTCGCGGCATACATCCGTTCATCCGCCTCATGAATCAGTGCATCCAGCTTCTGCCCGCCAAATTCCGCAACTCCCGCGCTGATCGTAATCTTCCGTCCAGCCGGTGTAAATTCGGAAGCTGCAATCTTCCGCCTGATTCGCTCCGCAACTTCGTACGCGCCGGTGGATTTTGTATTGGGCAGCACCAGCATAAACTCCTCGCCGCCATATCGTCCTGCAACATCAATAGTCCGCGAACCGGCCTGCAACAACCCGGCCACTTCCTTCAGCACCGCATCGCCGACTTGATGACCATAGGAGTCATTAAATTTTTTGAAATGATCAATATCGATCATGACTACGGAAAGCGCCCCGCCATAGCGTCGCGACCGTTCGATCTCCTTCTCCAGCGCATCAATCAAAAAAGCATGATTGTATAGTCCTGTCAATCCATCAATATCGGCCTTGCGCTGCAATGCGCGATTCGTTTCTTCCAGCGTCTCCTGCAGCCGTTTTTCGCGGGTAATGTCAACCAGCGAAGTCATCAACAAGCGGCCCTGGTCATGCGTTTGAATTCCTTCCACCGAAAAAAGACCGGCATGAAGATTGCCCGCCTTATCACGAATATCCAGTGCAAAATTGATGACTCGGCCCAACTCTTTAAAAAGGGAAAGAATCCGTTCGCGATCTTCCGGGTTTGCAAACAACTTCAAATCCTGCGAAGTTTTGCCGACCACTTCCGCCCGCGAATACCCCAGAACATCCAGAAAAATCCGGTTCACATCGACGAAACGTCCCTCCTCCAGGGTACTGATCGCCATCAAAACCGACCCGGACTGAAAAGCCCTGGCGAATTTTTCCTCCAATAACGCCTGCCGTTTCTTTTCTTCGGTAATATCCCGCACATAAACAGCCAATTCGCCGTCCGGCAGCGGATGTACATTCATTTCCAGCCAAATGTCCGCATACTCGATATGCGCAGCGCAGCGCACCCGGTTTCCGCTGCGTTTGGCCCGGAGCAACCCTCGCAGCAAAGGTCCGGACTTGGGGAAGTCCCGCAGTATGTTCTTGCCCACAAAGTCAGGAACCAGAGGATGGCAAAGGATGGGGCGATTGGCGTAGAAAACATTCCACTCATTATCCAGAATAAAAAAGCCGTCGGAAATATAGGACATCGCCGCATCCAACCTGGCTCTCATTTCATATTCCCTGTCACAATCCATACGAGTCTTGCCCATTGGAGTTTTAGGCATCGCGACGGTTCTTGCGGGCTCTTTCATCCTTCCACCCCTCCGCGCGCTTAGTAGGAAAACTCTGAAATACGCAAATCCCCATATTCAGGAGAAAAATATTGTCCTGCATCGTCCTGCAATACTACTTTAAAATGGGCATCCCCTTCGACAAAAATAACCCGGGCTTTCATGCCATTATTCAGCACCACCTTGCTCCCGACCAGCAGTTCCTTGATCCGTTGCCGGAACACAAAGCAAATGCCGGGGTCAAGTTTGGTAAACATTTCATCAAAAATCTCGTCCAACACTTCAAACGGTGTCAATGCCCCACGGTAAACGCGATCCGAGGTCATGGCGTCAAATACGTCGGCCACCGCCAGGATTTTTGCAACATGAGAAACTTGCAAGCCTTTAAGTCCGCTCGGGTAGCCCGTGCCGTCCAGCCGCTCATGATGGTGCAAAATGCCGTCCAGCGCCTCCTGTGCAATATGAGTGCTGCCCATGGCCAACTCATATCCCAGTGTGGAATGCGACCTCATCATTTGCATTTCATTCAGGGAAAGCGATGCCGGCTTGTTCAGGATCTCCAGCGGAATCCGGGTTTTTCCCACATCATGCAGCAATCCGGCCGTAATCAACATGGGAACATGCCGATGCCCCGTCCATTTTCCAATCAGTCCCGCCAGTACGCCTACATTCACCGAATGGGTATAGGTGTAGTCATCTACGACCTTAACCATCTGCAATGTATGCAAAATCCCCGGCGTGTCAATCATGGTCGTTGAAATGTCATTGGCAATGTCGATAAACTCTTCAACCGGCAACGAATGCGTCAACCGCATACGCTCAAAAGTATCCTTGACCGCATGAGTCATCTTCGCATGCTTCGCCAGCAATTTTTTTTGTTCTTTGGCAAAGCTGTTTTCGATTTCCGATTCAATCACGATATAGATATCCGCAACGAGGATCCCGCTCATGAGAATATGGTCGATAACCGGTTGCGTCAGCCGCGTTCGCTCCGACACCAGCAGCGACCCCGAATCGGAAATGACCGCATTGGCCAGAACCATCCCGGGTTTGAGACTATTTGCAGAAATCCGCCGAACCGATGTCGCCATGGCCAACCACCCTTCATGAAGGTTCTCGTCCTTGAAGTGTAATCACCTTGGGAATCCATTTGTTTTTTGTTATTGGATTATATTCCGCTTCATTTTTAATATTCCTGCAATTTTTCGGCAACTAGCGTCTATTTCTCTCGTTCTCCGTTCATAGCTCCTTTTTCCTCGTCATCGAAGAATTCACAAATACGTCATAATTTCGCCATCATTTCGTAAAAAATGCCCCGTATAATCATAATTGAGAGCGGAACAATCCGCACGAAAGTGAAAGGGGAATATAAAATGAAACAGAAATCAATCATAATCGCCGGTGTGGCTGCGCTGGCCTTATTGGTCGCAGGAGTTACCATGGCCTCACCGATGGGACGGGGAATGATGGGCGGAATGGGAGGCGGTCCCATGGGCATGGCGCCGCTCAAACTTACCGAAGCCCAACAGACGGAATGGAAAGCTTGGCAGGAAAAGAACTTTCAGCTGAAAAAAGAACAGGTTCAACTCATGGTCAAATCGGGCTACCTGACGCAAGAGCAGGCTGACGCCAAACTCAAGATGATGGACAGCGGCCACGCATTCCGGATGAAAAACAATCTGGTCGGCCCCGGCGCCCGTTTCAGCGGGCCGCTTACCGATGAGCAGAAAGCCGATATGAAAAAGTTGGCCGAAGAACATCTGAGCCTCCAAAAAGAAAACCTGAACCGCTTGGTATCCGCTGGACAAATTACCCAAGCTCAGGCTGATGCCCGCATCGAACGGATGCAGCAACGAATCAATGACGGAGCCGAAAGAGGCTTCGGCGGACCTGGCGGCCCTGGTCACGGTGGACCCGGCCAAGGCGGCCCCGGTAGAGGAATGGGCGGCGGCTGCCCCCGCTCCTAAAAGCATCTTTTCCTAACTACTGCAATCCCTCCTGAATCCTCTCCCCTGTTTTGCCTCCGGCCTTACGCCGGAGGCTTTTTCATTTTTGTATCGTGCCGCATTCGCGCCAAATCAATATTCTCTATATTACCAGCCAAGCGTCACTGCCTATGAACGCAGTTTTAGCAATAGGTAAAGCGCGATCCCTGCAATCAACAGAACATTAATAAGTTTTTTGTAAGGCTGCGCCTGCGGCGTTGAGGGTTGCGACGCTTTCGGATCAGTCGACAACCCGCAGTTGGGACATGCTTTCCAATCGTTAGGAATGTCCATTTTGCAAGACCTGCATTTCATAAAACTACCTCCTCTTTCTCCCAAGTTGTGATTTCCAATGCGGTATGAATGAAAAAACACATCCAAACAGTGTGCAACAACAATGCTCTCCTTAGTTAACCGCAGTTTCATTTGAAAATCAATGATAGATTGGCGCAATCATGTGAGCAAAGTTCTTTCCGTATTAACGTCTTGGTTTACGCTAGCATATCAAAACTATTTTGTCAAAGCAAACTGCGTACTGCCGACGAGCTGGAGATATGAAAAAAATCGCCTGAACCTAAGTCCAGGCTAAAATACAGCTATTGGAGTATGAATTTTTATTATACCAACAAGAAATCAGTCTATGGAAATCAATTGATACTTCTCGTTGCCCATTTTCAGATTTCGCATGGCCGCAAGCTGATGCAGCAAACCCGATATCACCCATCATCGGCTCGGCTGCGGCGCCGGTCATTTTTACTTTGAGAGCAAAGCGGCAATCTCTGCATTATTTAAATCAGAGAATGAACAGACGGTCGGTTTCACTCTCGTGAAACCGACCGTCTGTTCATTGTTTTTGCTTGTTTATCCCGCGCAAACTTCTTCGGTCGCCCGTTTTTTTTTGCGGCCGCTTCCTCGTTTGCGACATTCTTGCTATTGTTTTATGACTTCTTTCAGCTGGATGGCCTCCTGGCTGGTCAGAATCCGGTCGATGTTGAGCAGAATCACGAGCCGGTCATCCATTTTGCCAATTCCTTCAATATACTGGGCTTCCAAAATAAAGGTCGGCGGTGGCGGATCGATGGAGGCTCCGGGCATCTGCACCACTTCATTGACGGCATCCACAATGATACCGATCGTCTGTCCGCCGATATCAATAATCATGATGCGGGTATCTTCTTCATGTTCTTTGGCCGCCAACCCAAACCGTTTGCGCAAATCTACGACAGGAATAACCCTCCCGCGCAGATTAATAATTCCTTCCATAAATTCAGGGGTCTGAGGCAATTTCGTCACCGGAACCATTCGATTGATCTCCTGAACCTTCTGAATCGGCAGACCGTAGTCCTCATTCGCAAGTTTGAAAATTACCAGCTGAACATCTTGTGCCACAATGAACTTCCCCTTTCTTCCTCATATTAATTATAAACTGCTATCGTCTTCTATCCATCTTTATGTTTTGTCATTCGACATTCCCGGCTTCTTTTCCTTGCGTCTGTCCGTCAACCGGGCGGCCATTCCATAAAACGTCCGCCGAGAAGATGCCAGTGCAAATGCATTACCGTCTGTCCACCGTCTTTGCCGGTATTCATGACGACCCGGAAACCGGCTTCACCCAGCCCCAGTTTCGCTGCAATCTTGGGCAACGTCAACATGGCATGTCCCAACAACGTTGCATCCGAAGCATCGGCCTTCGCCACACTGTCGAGGTGTTTCCGCGGAATGACCAGTACATGTACGGGCGCCACCGGATTGATGTCCGGAAATGCCACCAGGTACTCATCTTCATACACTGCTTTCACAGGAATGGCCCCGGACGCAATCTTGCAAAAAATACACTCTTCCGCCATCGTAACCCTTCTTTCCTATTCTGGAGTCCCTTTGTCCGCATCTTTCATGTTATATATGAAAATTCTGCCAAACCCTTCCTTTTTCCTGCAAAAAATAAAAAACGGCCAAAGTTATTTCTTCAGCCGTCCCACAAATCCATCCCCGGCAATTTTCTCAAGTTTCACATCCACCAGATCGTTTTCCAGTATCAGCGCAGATTCATGGGGGAAAACAACCCGCTGGTAATTGGGGGTCAGCCCTTCCGCCATGCCGCCTTCCACCGTCTCGACAAGAACCGGCATTGTGCGCCCGATAAATTTTTGACGAAACTGTTCGCCGCTCTGCTCGCTGACCTTCAACAACTCCGCTACCCGACGCTTTTTTTCTCCTTCATCGACCTGTTCGTGAAATGCGGCAGCCGGTGTCCCTTTTCGTTTCGAATAAGGAAATACATGAATTTTGGCAAATTCCATGCTTTTCGCAAATTGAAGTGTTTTTTCAAAGAGTTCCGGCGTTTCTCCCGGAAATCCAACGATAATATCCGTCGTCACCGCCAGATCGGGCACCCGGCAACGCAATTGTTCCAATAAATTGGCATAATCAGCCGTCGTGTACGGACGGCGCATAGACCCCAACACCGCATCTTCGCCGGATTGCAACGGCAGATGCAGATGCGGGCAAATGCGGGAATTTTTTTCCATCCAGCCGATTAAATCAGTTGATATTTCCAGGGACTCCGTAGAACTGAGTCGAACCCGTGCGATTCCCGGCTCCTCCAGAACTGCCTGAACGGCGTCAACCAACGAGTAATCGCCCTTTTCCCGTCCATAGGCGCCCAGGTTGATCCCGGTCAGTACGATTTCACGAAATCCAGCCGCCGCCAAATGCCGGGTTTCCCTCTGGATACTTTCAATCGGGCGGGAGCGCAAATGTCCCCTCGCATAGGGAATAATGCAATAGGAACAATAATTGTCGCAGCCATCCTGAATTTTCAAAAAAGCCCGGGTCCGTCCCGGTGCTCCCTGCAACGGAATATCTTCAAACTCGTGTTCGGTCATGATGTCGCCGACAGCCAGCACGGGATGTTTTTCCCGCATCGCCTCTTCCACAAAATCGACAATCCGGTCGCGATCACGGGTTCCGATGACGACATCGACTCCGTCTATTGCGGCTGCGTCCGCCGGGGAAACCTGTGCAAAACAGCCGGTCACGGCAACAATTGCATGGGGGTTCAGGCGTATGGCCCGCCGAACCATCTGCCGTGATTTTCGCTCCCCCAGATGAGTTACCGAACAGGTATTGACTACATAAACATCCGCCGTTTCCGACGCATCGGCCACTGTATAGCCCCGTTGCCGGAAAAGGCCCGTCATGGCTTCGGTTTCCGTCTGATTTACTTTACATCCCAGTGTGATAAAAGCCACTGTGGGCATCAAATTCCTCCCAGATCGCCGCATTCGTACATGATGGCAGACAAGGCCGCCAATCCCGCCGTTTCGGTCCGCAAAATACGAGGTCCCAGCCCGGCGACGCTCACGCCCTGAGCCCGGCAAAAATCAACTTCCGATTCCGCGAACCCGCCTTCCGGTCCCACAAGCAGAATCCAGGAGTCGCAAAAATTCTGTTTCAAGGTTGACCGCAATCCCTGCCCGGCTTCGGCTTCATACAACATCAGCATGCGGGTATCCTTCGGCGTACGGGCCACCAGGGAGGTCAACGTAACAAACGGCCCCACAACCGGAACCATTCCTCTGCCGCATTGTTGAGCCGCTTCCTGTGAAATTTTCTGCCACCGCCGCAATTTATCCGCTTGTTTGCTTTCATCATACTTTACAACACAATGCAGGGTCTGCAGGGGAAAAATTCCCTTGATGCCCAGCTCCACCGCTTTTTGAATGATATGGTCCATCTTGTCGGTCTTCGGCAGCGCCTGCGCCAGCCATACGTCAATCGGCGGCTCGCTGGAATCGCTGATTTTTTTCAACGCCAGGGTTACCGTTTCGCCGGTCATCCGCACAATCTCCGCTTCGCCGCAATGACCGTCCTGACCCGCTACCCCCAATAAATCCCCTACCGCCATGCGCAGGGAAAAACTGATATGTCTCGCCGTTTCTCCCTTAACATCCATAAAATCCGACAGCGGCCCTTGAACGAAGATTCTTCGCATCTTCAGTCCGCACTCCGGCAGGCTACCACCGCGGCCCATTCGCCGGCTTCCGTCACTTCAGTCACGGTCAGGCCCTGTTGCGCCAGCGCATCAGTCACGTCCGGCAACCGGTCCTTGATGATCCCGCTGCCGACAAAACAACCGGACGGTTTCAAATGCGCCGGAATGGCGGGCGCCAGTTTCAGAATCAGGTCCGCGATGAGGTTGGCCACCACAATGTCGGCTTCTCCGGCAACGCCGTCCAATAAATTTCCCTGCGTTACTTCAACAATGGAGTCGACTCCATTGATCAAGACATTTTGCCGCGCTGTTTCCGAGGCCATGGCATCATATTCGACGGCACGGACATGGACGGCGCCCAACTTTGCGGCCGCAATGGACAAAATCCCCGATCCTGCGCCGACATCAAATACCGTCATACCCGGTTTCACAAGATTTTCTATCCGTTCAAGACAAAGAATCGTCGTGCCGTGGGTTCCGGTTCCAAAGGCCATACCCGGGTCCAGGTCCAGCACGATATCGCCGGACTGGGGACTGTATTCCTCCCAGGAAGGCTTTACCACAAACCGTTCGCCAATACGGGAGGTGTGAAAATACTGTTTCCAGGAATCCGCCCACTCGGTTTCGCATACTTCCCGCCAATGGATGGTTCCCTTTCCTTTGTCCAGAAAAAGTCCGGACAGTTCATCAATGCGGACGGACAAGGTTCGCAGCTTGGCAGGCAATTCCGCATCAGACGGCAAATACGCCACCACCGTCACGTAGTCTACCGAAGGCTCATCCGGGAAAATGCAATCGGTCCAGTTGCCGGAACGCCGATACGACTGAATCAGGTCCGGATCTTCAATGACCACCCCGCCTGCGCCCAGATCATGAAATATGGCCGCAACCGCTTCAGTGGCCTCCTGTGTCGTATGAATGCTAATTTCCGCCCATTTGTCGTTCATCCCGTCACCTCCCGGCAATCTTGTTTGCCTCGTCTTACGAT
>CAZSRN010000008.1:16765-23650 GCA_964609115.1 uncultured Veillonellaceae bacterium
GGTCAGTCGGACCTTGAGATCTCCCTTGCCATGACCGCGCAAATGCGGGATTCCCTTATCCTTTACGGTCAACACCGTACCGGATTGTGTTCCGACGGGAATCTCCAATTTTGTCATCCCTTCGAGCGTCGGCACTTCCACCTCGTCGCCGAGTGCCGCCTGCGGAAAACTGATCGACAAATCATATACCAGATTGTCTACATCCCGGCCAAACGTACGATGACGTTTCACGGAAATGTACACATACAAATCGCCCGGAGGACCGCCCCGCGTTCCGGCTTCACCGCCCTGGGAAACCCGCAGCCGCAGACCATGATCCGCGCCTGGCGGAATGGTAACCTGAATGCGGCGGTTCTTGCGCACCTTGCCGCGCCCCTTGCATTCACCGCAGGGGCTATGTACAATTTTCCCTTCGCCCCGGCAGCGACTACACGTCGTTACGTTGACCATACGGCCAAACGGGGTATTCTGAACCACCTGGGTCTGCCCGGTTCCGCCGCATTGAGGACAGGTTTCCGGATGAGTACCCGCCGCCGCGCCCGTACCCTGACAGGCCGGACAATCCTCCGTGCGGGGAATCTCTATTTCCTGGGCGTACCCGGTTGCTGCCTGTTCCAGCGTAATTTCCATGTCATAGCGCAAATCCGCGCCCCGTTCCGGTCCCTGACGGCGCGCTCCGCCGCCGAAGCCCCCGCCGCCGCCGAAAAACATATCAAAAATATCATTGAATCCGCCACCGCCGCCGAACCCGGAACCGGCGGCAGCGCCATCAAACGCGGCATGACCGAATTGGTCGTACTTGGCCCGATTTTCCTGATTGGAAAGGACTTCATACGCCTCATTGATTTCCTTGAATTTGGCTTCAGCCGTCTTGGGATCATCCCGGTTTACGTCCGGATGATATTTGCGCGCCAGCTTGCGGAACGCTTTTTTGATTTCCTCTTCAGACGCTGTGCGCGGCACGCCGAGCTGTTCATAATAATCTTTTTTTTCTGCCACTCTTTCACCAACTCACATCGGCTTCCGGCTGAATACTCTTCTGTATTCGGCCGGAAGCCGGATTATCAAATTATTTCTTTTCGTCGTCAACCACTTTATATTCCGCGTCAACAACCTTTTCATCCTGTTGTTTGGCTCCGCCTGCATCTCCGGTCGGGCCCGCCTGTCCGGGAGCGCCTTCCTGGGGACCGGCCTGCTGATAGACAGCGGAGGTCAGTTCATATAAAGGTTTGGAAAGAGTTTCGGTATCCGCCTTGATCTTTTCCGTGTCATTGCCTTTGAGAGTTTCCTTCAATACGTCAATTGCCGCCTGAACCTTGTCAGACAATGCTTTATCCGCTTTCCCCTCAAAATCCTTCAGCGTTTTCTCCGCCTGATAGACCAGCGAGTCGGCATTATTGCGAACTTCCACTTCGTCACGGCGTTTCTTGTCATCGGCGGCATTGGCTTCCGCTTCCTTCACCATGCGTTCGACCTCTTCCTTGGATAGCCCGCCGCCCTGGGAAGCCGAGGTGATGGTAATCTTCTGTTCCTTGCCGGTGCCGAGGTCTTTGGCGCTGACATGAACGATACCGTTGGCATCGATGTCAAAGGTGACTTCAATCTTCGGTACGCCGCGCTGCGCCGGAGCAATGCCGGACAGTTCGAACCGGCCGAGAGTCTTGTTGTACGCGGCCATTTCCCGTTCACCCTGCAGTACATGCACATCCACGGACGGTTGGTTGTCGGCGGCCGTGGAGAAGGTCTGGCTCTTCGCCGTAGGAATGGTGGTGTTCCGCTCAATGATTTTGGTGAATACGCCGCCTAGTGTTTCAATGCCGAGGGACAGCGGCGTTACGTCGAGGAGCAGTACGTCCTTGACTTCGCCCGCCAATACTCCGGCCTGAATCGCCGCGCCGACCGCCACGCACTCGTCAGGATTGACGCCCTTGTGCGCTTCTTTGCCGAAATATTTCTTGATGGCGTCCTGCACTGCCGGAATACGGGTAGAACCGCCAACCAGAATAATCTTGTCAATATCTTTCGGACTCATGCCTGCATCCGTCATCGCCTGCCGGGTGGGTCCCATCGTGGATTCGACCAAATCCACGGTCAGTTCATCGAACTTCGCGCGGGTCAGATTCATGTCCAGATGCTTGGGGCCGCTGGCATCCGCCGTAACAAACGGCAGGTTGATGTTGGTGGTCATCAGGGAAGAAAGTTCAATCTTTGCCTTTTCAGACGCTTCCTTGAGGCGTTGCATGGCCATGCGGTCGTTGGAAAGATCGATTCCCGAATCTTTTTTGAACTCCGCCACCATCCAGTTCATAACCCGTTCGTCAAAGTCGTCGCCGCCCAGTCGGCCATTGCCGCTGGTGGATTTTACTTCAAAAACGCCGTCGCCCAACTCAAGGATAGAAACATCGAAAGTGCCGCCGCCAAGGTCAAAAACCAAAATCGTGTGGTCGTCGCCCTTGTCAATGCCGTACGCGAGCGATGCCGCCGTCGGTTCGTTGATGATCCGAAGCACTTCCATGCCGGCGATAGTGCCTGCATCCTTGGTTGCCTGACGTTGACTGTCGCTAAAATACGCCGGAACGGTAATAACCGCCTGGGTAATTTTTTCACCCAGATACGCTTCCGCATCCGTCTTTAATTTTTGCAGAATCATCGATGAAATTTCCTGCGGCGAATATTTTTTGTCATCGATGGAAACGGTATAATTAGTGCCCATTTCCCGCTTAATCGAACTGATGGTCCGGTCTGCGTTCGAAATCGCCTGCCGCTTTGCCACCTGTCCGACCAACCGTTCTCCCGTCTTGGAAAAGCCTACAACCGATGGAGTCAGGCGACTCCCTTCCGCATTAGCGATTACAACAGGCTCGCCACCCTCCATGACTGCGACTACCGAATTGGTTGTTCCAAGGTCAATACCGATTACTTTTGCCATTATAGTTCCTCCTTCAATAGCTGTCGGCCCTGCCGCACAGCTTTTGTTGCAAATTTTTTATCTTGGTGCGTCGATAAACGGCGCTATTTTCCTGCGACTTTAACCAATGCGGGCCGGATGATTTTTGTCCCGACCGCATATCCCTTTTGCAGCTCTTCCACGATCATTCCATCCGGCTGGTCGGAATCTTCCGCTTTCATAATCGCTTCGTGCCGGGCTGGATCAAACATCGTTCCTACAGTTTCGACCGCACTGATCCCCTGTTTTTCCAAAACCGCATACAGTTGGCGGAAAATCATCTCCACTCCGGCGCCAAATCCGGAAGGGTCATCTGCAGGGCGGCTGGACAATGCTCGTTCAAAATTATCCACCACCGGCAGCATTTCCTTAATCAGGTTTTGGGTGACAAAGGTTCCCAACTCGCTTTGCTCCTGACGGGTCCGCCGACGATAGTTGTCAAAATCAGCCTGCAGGCGCAAAATCCGGTCCATCAGCTCCGCTTTTACGGTTTCAACTGTAACCGTCGGTTCCGGTGCTGCTTCAGCAGCAGCCGTCGATGTTTCGGATGAAGTCCCGGCAACCGGGGTTTCCTGCTCAGTGTCGGCCTGTTGTTGATTTTTTAATACTTCGTTGGGGTCGGCGTGTTTCTTGTGTGTCATTTTGTTTCCTCCCATCCTTGCCTGTTCAAAAGTCCGGCGCACCGGACGGCATTTCTCCGCTTACGGGGCGTCCCGCCTGTTCGCCTTCATCTTTTTTCCGAATGATCGTATCAATCCGCAGAATAGCGGTCGCCACTTCTCCTGCAGCTTTCAGGGCATGCAGCTTTACCGGCGCCGGGTCAATCACACCGGCCTTTATCATATCGCAGATTTCGCCGGTTTCACAATCAATGCCGAGCGAATCGGATTTTTCTTCATTTTGGCGCGCAACAACATTTTCGACTTTTTCCAGCGGATTATAGCCGGCATTTTCGACGATTTGCGCCAGCGGACGTTTCAATGCGTTCACCACGCAATCCAAGCCGTAGGCCGACATTCCCTTCAACGTGCTTCTGGACTTTTCCACGGCACGGGCAATCGCCACTTCAACCGAACCGCCGCCGGCCACATACCCGCCCCGAACTGCCGCCGGCACGCTCGATGCGGCGTCTCTGGCGATACGTTGGCGTTCGCCGACGACCTCCTGCGTTGCAGCTCCGACCAGAATCGTGGCTGCCGGTTTTCCCCGACCGCCCATCACCCGGATATGCTCTAGTTTTTCATCCTCGAATACTTTATCCGCATAGCCGACAAATTTTTGCAAGTCGGCGATTTCTTTCTTCAAACCCGTTCGTTTAATCATGCGGGCGCCGACATGCTCCGCCACCCGGCGCAGTTCATTGGTCGGCACGCGCTGCACCACCAGAATCCGGGCATCCGTCAAAATTTCTTCCGCTTTGGCATGCACGCCCCGATCCGTCAGTACCGCCTTCACGCCAAGTTCAACAATCTTGCGGACATTGGCTTCAAATTCATCCTGCAATTCCCGGAAGCGGCGAAATCCGGCTTCGGTTCCCAGCGCTTCATTGTCCAATTCCTCCGGCTCCAACGCATCGTCAATGATCAACACGGAAGCCTGTTCCACCAACTCCGGCATTTCTTTCGTCATCCGTTCCTTATCCACGATGACGCCCAAAAACACTTCGTTTTCCGCATTTTCTTCCGCAACGATGATATCCGACAACTTGTAGTTGGGTTCAAGCAATTTTTCCGTTCCGATCAGTCGGGCGGCTTGAACGACCAAATCCGCAATATCCAAATTATCCCGGCCCGCGACCCGGGCAATATTGCAGATTTTTGCGTCTTTCAAATCTTTGAAGCGCCGGGACCGTTTGGTCAGTTCCTCCTGCGCCATCGCGATCCCGATTCGGATGCCTTCGATGACACGGGCAACCGGAACCCCGCGCAAAACTTGCGCCACACCTTCATTTACCAAGGCTCCGGCCATGATCGTGGCCGTCGTCGTCCCATCGCCCACTTCGTGCTGTTGAGCTTTGGCGATGTTGATCACCATTTTGGCCGCCGGATGGTTGACATCCATCTTGTCGAGAATCGTAACTCCGTCATTGGTGATGATAACTTCGCCGAAACGATCCACCAGCATCGTATCCAGTCCTTTGGGCCCGATCGTTCCCTGAACCGCTGCCGCAATTGCGCGCACAGCCGCCGCATTGGTCATCAGCGCGGCCAGACTTTCATCCACTTCGCTGCCGCCGCCCTGTTTCATATTCATCTTGTATCCTCCGCTCCTACCATTGATATTTTTTCAAAATCTGTTCCATATGTTTCTGCATAAATTCGATAGCCGCCATGGTCCGGGCATATTCCATCCGGGTCGGCCCCAGCACGGCCAAAGTTCCCACCGTCTGTCCATCCAGCCGGAATGACGCCTGAATTACGCTGCAGTCCTGAATTCCCGAAAATTTGTTTTCCTGTCCGATCGTCACAATAACGCCATTGTTGTCCTGCGTATGAAGAATATCGCAGAGCAGCCGCTCTTCCTCAAGGACGGACAGCATCTGCCGTACTTTTTCCACATCCCGGAACTCCGGTTGGTTCAACAGTTGCGTCGCACCACCGAGATAAACTTTTTCGCCTCCGGGCGAAGCTCCGGTTGCTTCATGAATCAGCGCCAGCGCGTTCTGCAACAGCTCCGGACGCGGCAATACCTCATTTTTGATCTTCTCAAAAAGGGAAGTTTGAATCTCCGGCAAAGCCAAGCCCCCGAGCCAATGGTTCATGGCTCCGGCAATCCGTTGGAGTTCCTCGGGTGAAGTTCCTTCGGGGATTTCCATCAACCGGTTTTCCATTACACCGGTATCGGTAACAATAATAACCACGACCCGCGTTTCATCAAACGGTAGAAACTGCAAATATTTAAATTTACAGGCGGCTGCCTGCGGAGCCAACAGCAAGGATACATTCCGGGTCACGCGCGACAATATGCGGACGGTCTCCTGAAAAGCCTCGTCCAACCGCCGGACTTTCTGTTCAAACCATTGGTTGATCAGCATCGTATCCCGGTCGGATACTTGTTGGGGACCCATCAGGCAATCGACATAAAACCGGTAACCTTTCGCAGAGGGAATTCGTCCCGCCGAGGCATGCGGTTGCTCCAGAAAGCCGAGCGCTTCCAAATCGGACATTTCATTGCGTATCGTGGCCGGACTGACCCCCAGTCCATATTTGCGCGCGATAGTGCGTGACCCGATCGGTTCCGCCGTGGAAATATAATCGTTGATAATCGCCTGAAGGACTTGTCGTTTTCGTTCATCCATCATCTTTTTCACCTCTTGTTAGCACTCTAGGAAGAAGAGTGCTAACATATACACAAACATACCATGCAAAGACGTCTCTGTCAAGCCTTCACCCTGCTCCCACTCTGTGTTTTGCCAGTTACGGCAAAAATTCTGCAAAGGCTTGATTGCCCAGTTTCATTCCCCGCTCCGTCAAACGCCAACCCTCATTTTTTTCTTCCAGCAACATTATCAATCTATAATTAAAGAGAAGATTCTGCTGCTCCTTCATAAGTTTATCTGGAAATATTTTTGTTGCATCCCCTGATTTATCAAGATCAGATTTTCTGCCATAAAGAAAGCCTATAATGGGTGCAATAGCATAAACATCATAATTCGTTGCAAACAGCTTATGCTTTTTCGTATCATATTCAGCAGTCAACCGAATAACATATTCGCAGTGCTTCCCACGAAAAAAATATTCTTTATCAAACATTTTCGTCACCTCGTTACTAAGTTTGTTTCAAACTCGTTCTTCTTGTCAAATTCGTATCGGCTTCCAACCTTTTGTCCCATATATATTTCCGCCAGTTCTCCGTCAGTATCTTTAATAAAAATAATAACTTGTTCGGCAACCTTTGGAAGTGCGTCACAAACCGTGCGTATTCTGGTCTTGTCGAAA
>CAZSRN010000009.1:0-12281 GCA_964609115.1 uncultured Veillonellaceae bacterium
ACACATCAAACCAGAACATCGCATTGGAAATCAAAAAACTGCGGACCTCCGGGCTGCCCAGCTCGAAATTCAGCGTGCCCCATTCCACATTTCCGGCCCGCAGCCGGTCCCGCGGCTCAAACAAAGCCTCTCCGTCAAATCGGGCCAACCCGTGATCGTCCTTGCAAAAATGTCCCGGCACCCAGTCCAGCAGGATGCCCACGCCCCGTTCATGAGCGCGGTTTACCAGATATTTAAAGTCTTCCGGACTGCCGTAGCGGCTGGTTACCGCAAAATACCCCGTCTGCTGGTATCCCCACGAACCGTCCAGCGGATGTTCCGCCACCGGCAGCAACTCCAGATGCGTATACCCCATCTCGACGGCATAGTCCACCAGCTCATGCGCCAGCTCCCGATAGGTAAGAAATGCGCCGTTATCTTTTCTTCGCCAGGACCCCAGATGCACTTCATAAATATTGAGCGGCCGTTCATAAATCGGATTTCGCCGTTGTCCGTCCAACCATGCCGCATCCGTCCAGCCGAAATCATCGGCCCCTACGACCCGGGAAGCGGTATGGGGTCGCAATTCCGCCGCAAAAGCGAACGGATCGGCTTTGATGCGCATTTCACCGGACGGATGGCGAATCGCAAATTTGTATAACGCACCGGCTCCCACTCCCGGCGCAAACAAACACCACACGCCGGAACGCCCGAGCTGTTTCATCTGATATCCGTTGCCGCACCAGTTGTTGAAATCTCCCTCTATCCATACATTTTGCGCATGCGGAGCCCATACGGAAAACCGCGTACCCTGCCGGCCGTCTTCCTCCGCCGGGTGAGCGCCCAACATCGCATAGGCGTGGGTTTGAGTCCCTTCATGAAACAAATACAGATTGGTTTCGGATATCGGCTCAGCGTGCAAAAAGATTCCTCCCTTTTTACAAAGAAGGTCCGACCAAAGCCGGACCTAACGGGACGCAGTAATGACTACGGGCTCTTTGCCCATATCTTGATAAAACGCGTTCGAATTGCTCGCAATGCCGATGTAGTAATCATTGCCCGGCTTAAGATCAGGCACCTTCCATTCATATTTACCCTTGCCGTCGGCGCCGATGGGAACCGCAGCGGCAATCGCAATCACGCTGCCGTCATTTTTTTTGATCAGCGCCAGTTTGACCGTCTGCCCGGGACTGCCGCCATACGTCCATCGAATCGTCGCCGCAGAACCAACCGCCCAAGTCGCGCCGCCTTTCGGCAACGCTTCCAGTGCCAGCTTCGTTGCCTGTCCTTTCCCCGCCAGCAGCGTGAACTCGCCGGACGTATCGCTGATTCCGTTTTCCGCCGTCACACTCACCGTATATTTCCCGCCGGGCGGTAAATCCGCCGGAGTATTCCATTTAAAGCTGCCGGAGCGACCGGTTCCGATCGGGGCCGCCTCCGCCAGCATCAGGCGCGCGTTCACCCAACCCACCCGTTGCAGCCGGATGGCAACGTTTTGTCCCAGCTCACCCCGGAAGGACCACTTAATGGTGTTGGCCTCGCCAATCTTCCATTCCGTTCCCTCTCCCGGATCCGTCGTCCGCAGGCTCATGTCCCTAGGCCCCGCCAGTCCAACCGATGCCCAGAGCATCAAGACCGCCAGCGCCAACAACAAAGTTCGTTTCCTGTTCAAGCTCAAATCTCCTTTCCAGTCTCTATCGTCCTGCCCGTTCCCGTATCCGGGTAATTATGATTTGCGCCATCTCATTCATCCCGGGCAGTCCATTGGCGGTCGCATCCTGTGGCGTAACCACCGCCAGCGGTTCCTTGTCGTCATCGTAATAAATCCCGGTGGCGTTTTCCAGATCGTTGATATACATTTTGTCACTGGAATAATCGGGTCGCGTTGTCATGCGATAAATCCGGCCCGCTGTAAAATAGGCCCGCATCCGCGGACTGTAGCCTGCGTATTTGTTGTGAAATGCAGGCAGGTTCCAGGCGCCGTCCACCACTTGGGAAGACTTTTCGGCCTCATTGACCACCGGGCGCACTTTGAATTCATTAATGATCTGTTCCTTGACCGCCTTGACGCGGCTTGCCGAATCCGGATGGGAAGAAAACAGTCCATAATCGGATTTTCCGCTCATCGCTTCCAGCTTTTCCATCCCGATCAGCATACTGTACGGATTGTATCCGGCCCGCATCGTGTGAGTCACTCCCAGTTGGTCCGCTTCACGCTCCGCCTCGCGGCTATAGCCCGACATCAGGGCGTTCGAAATCAGATCGCCCAAAATCGCACTGTTGCTGTTGCCGAACAAAATGGCGAACAGCACGCCGACCGCCAGACTGCGTTCGATCTGGACCACCGTGTGCTTCTTGACAATATGTCCCACTTCATGGCCGATGATGCCTGCCAGTTCGTGATCCGAAGGCATGTAGTCGATCAGGCCCTTGAACAAATAGATATATCCGCCGGGCACCGCCAGCGCATTCACTTCTTTTGAATTCAGCACCTTGAATGTATACGGCAAATCCTTGCGATCCGATACGGCGACGATGCTGGCCCCCAGACGGGACACCCGTTCCTGGAGTTCCGGGTCGTTCACGACGCCGTACTTTTTCTCCAGATCCTTGGCGACACCCTTGCCCAGATCGATTTCCTGCTGCGTACTGATCAAAAACGCTTCCGCCGCCGGCGGTGCGGCGACATGGACGGCAAAAACAATTCCCAGCAGCACCAGCAGGACGCGAACGCTGTTTTTCCAATTCCACATATTGTGCCTGCCTCCTATCTCTTGATACCATCTTATCATTATTACGAGGAGTTTGAAAACTTATGTCGAAGTGAAAGGAATCACCAAATAAGCAAATTATAGGGAGGTATTCCGTTGGAGGAAATGGACCGAACCCAACTCACGGATGAGGTTTTTTTGGAAATAGCCCGTTCTGCCATGCAAAATGTCAATGAAGTCGCTCGTCAGGAAAAAAAGGGCGCGCTGGCTGAACTCACCCAGCTGTTTTCCGAACGGATGGCCCCGCAAATCGTAGTGAAACGGGCGGAAACGGAGGATGATGCGCCAGCCGTCGCATTTGAAATCAAACTGACGCTTCTGTATGGGGTCCGCATTCCCGAAGTGGTTGACAAGGTGCGCAACGCCGTAAAATCCGAAGTGGAAACTCTGACCGGGTTCAAAGTCGACCGGATCGATATTCTGGTGGAAAAACTGATCCGTGCGGAAGTTCCGCCGGAACTGCCTCCTGTCGACAAGGAAGACTGATTACGGAAAGCACAGTACTATTTCTCCATCCGGTTTGTTTCTCCCTTCTTGACAGAAAAAAAGCACTCGAGTCGGCGGGAGCGACCAGGTCCCGTTAAAAAAAGCCTGCATTTCATCTGAAATGCAGGCTTTGTCTTGAAAACCGAGTGTAGTTGAATGGCGGAGGGTTACTAAATCCCGCCCACGTCCTCTTCCATGGTTTCCATAGGCACATGCGCCGTCGCCGTCATAGCCCTGGGTCCATTTCTTCGCTATGCTACTGCCACTTCTTGAAATTTTCTGCTTGCTCCAATACCTGTTCGAACACTTCTTCGTCCCACTCGGGCGGGAAGCCGTTTTGGTAGAGTAAAAGAGTCAGATCCATATTAAGCTGGTTTTTTATATCGTCTCGGGTCGACCAATCGGCAAACTGAGATTTGTCGTCGACCAGTTCTTTAATTTTCTTTGCAAGCAATAGGCATTTTTCGTCTTCGTATTGAAACTGGTGCTCATCCCGTACCTTGATGAGAATATCATAAAACGCTTTTTCTTCGAATGTGATACCAAGCTTTTCAAAGGATGTTTTATCCGCTTGGAGATCGGTAAATATCTTCAGCAGCTCGTCTGAAAGACCGTTGATGAAGTCCGCCACCACTCCACTCGTGAAAACAAGTTTGTCACGGCTGTTGTAGTCATCGATTACCTTTTTTAGCCGCTCATTGAAGATGATCGCTTTCACCCGATTCACATGGCCATAACCGGAAACTGCCTTTCTGAGAAGCTTGAGCAGGGCATTGAATTTCGTAATGGGCAGCTTGATTTCATCCAGCTGTTTCATAAAGTCGTCGCCAAATAAATCCTCCGGCTTGTCGGCGTTGACGATGTTTTCAATTCCTGTGCAATTGATTGCCTCCTGCACCATTTTTTCCACAACGCGGTTCATGACTTCCGCATCCGGGGCATCGCCCTTTGTTTGCTTGTAAACAATGGAACGGATGGCAAGATAAAACTGCGCTTTCGCGACCTCCATATCGGTCATTTCACCGGAGGGGAAGCATATTTCATAGGCAGCCTTGAGCTTGCGGGACAGGCCCATAAACCGCGTTTCCATCTCTTTATTGGCCTGCACGTATTCCGCCGCCGCGTCCAGGCAGATCAACCGCTCCAACGGCGTACCTGCAAAGAATTTACCGGCGTTGAAACCATGCAATAGTTCCTCAATCAGCGCCAAATGATTCCGGAATATCGCGAGTGAAACGGTGATCTCTTCAATCGGACTTTCCTGGGGGCCTCCGTATTTTTTTGCTGCTTCAAGCATATCTTGCCTGATGCCGATATAGTCGACCACCAGGCCTTTGTCTTTTCCTTCAAACACCCGATTGACGCGGGAAATCGTCTGAATCAGGGTGTGTTTCTGAAGCGGCTTGTCGATGTACATTACTGCCAAAGAAGGCACGTCAAAGCCGGTGATCCACATGTCCACCACGATGGCGACCTTGAAATTCGAGTCGTTGTTTTTAAACTGCTTGTCCAGCTTTTGCCGATATTCCTTACTGCCGCACAGATCATAAAGTTCCTTTTCGTCGTTATCGCCCTGGGTGGCGACAAGTTTGATTTTTTCCAAGGGCATGAGCCGGTCCAGTTGCTCGTCAGACAATGCAGACTCGTTTTCCGCCTTGCGCGGCACATTCCACTCGGGACGGATCGCGACGATTTCTTTCAGGACGCGGAAGGCCAATGTGCGATCCGCACAGACGATCATAGCCTTTTGGACTATTTTCGGCTTTTCCGAACACAACGCTTCATAGTGGGACACGATATCTGCCGCCAAGCGCTTCAAGCGTTCAGGATGGCCAAGGACGCGCCGCATCTCGCTCATGGCGCGTTTGCTTTCCTCCACCTGCGCGGGGTTGGATCCTTCAGCCGTGCATTTGTCGTAGTATTTTTGAATTTCTTTCGCTTGCTCTTCCGACAGGATCACGCGGGCCAGTCGCGGTTCATAAGCGATGCGAACCGTAATCCCGTCGTCGCTGGATTCTTTCATGGTATAGCTTTCCACCACGGGACCAAATACGGCAATCGTTTCGTCGATCGGCGTTCCGGTGAAACCGCAGTAGGTCGCGTTGGGGAAAGAATCACGCAGGTATTTGGCAAAACCGTAGGTAGTAAACACACCTTCATCGGTCTTCTTGAGTTTAGCACCTGTATTTGTCTGCGTCCGGTGGGCTTCGTCCGAAATACAGATGATATTCTCACGCGGGGACAACAAGCCGGTGGATTCACAGAACTTCTGGATGGTCGTGATAAATACGCCGCCGCTGGCCGCTCCGCCGAGTTCGTCTTGCAAGTCCTGACGGGTCTCAATGCTCCGCACGTTTTTGTCATGCAAAAAACGCTTGGAAGCAACAAACAATTCGGAAGCCTGCATATCCAGGTCCTCCCGGTCGGTAATAATCACCATCGTGGGATTCTTAAAGGTTTCCCGCTCGCGAAGGGCGAGCATGCGGGCGATAAAGAGCATTGTATATGTTTTTCCGCAGCCGGTTGCTCCGAAGTAGGTACCGCCTTTACCGTCTCCCAACGGTTTCAGATGCGCCTTGATATTGGCAAGCATCTTATTCGCAGCGAAAAATTGCGGATAACGGGTAATAATCGTTGTTTCAGTTTTGCTGTCGTCAGGGTAGCAGACGAAGTCGCGAAGAATCGCCGTAACACGGTCTATAGCAAAAGCACCTTTGATCATTGTGAACAGCGAGCTGATCCCGTTGGCGACTTTCTCATGATCATTCGCCTTGTTCCATGCGTAGTTATACTCGTACGGGGTAAAGATGCTGCCCATTTTGGTATTGGCGCCGTCGCTGATGACCGAAAGGAAGCAATATTTCATCAGCCTGGGTATGTCGCGGCAATAACGGAAATGGATTTGCTTCCAGGCATCGAATATTGTCTTGTCCTCTTCGATGGCTGTTTTGAACTCAAAGATCGCCACAGGAATCCCGTTGATGAAAAGCAACATGTCAGGGCGGCGCAACCGTTCCCCCTGAACGGAATATTGATTGACAATTTTAAAGCTGTTGTTTTCCGGCGTCTCGAAATCAACATAGTTGATATGCTTGGCGATTTTTCCGGGTTCATCGCGCTGGAGGTCAAAACCTTCGTTGACAAGCCAAAATGCTTCGCGGTTGCCGGCATATAGCGGCGTGGCAGGAATGTTCTTCAAGCGGCTGACGGCCTTTGCAATTTCGGTCTGGGTCAAATCCGCGTACCGGTTCGAGAGGAACGTCCACAAGTCATCCTCGATCAGAATGTCTTCAAATCTGCGGTGGATCGTTTCCCCATGAACGTAGGTATAACCGGGCATTGCCTGGAACAGTTCAACGATGGCGCTTTCAAGCTGCTCCTCGGTGAATTGCCCCTTTACGAAATCCAGCTCCATGCCTTATCCGCCTTCCGCTTACGCGCTCTTTGCTTCCTCGAGAGAACCTTTAATCAAAATGGGGCAGATGGCTTTGATTTGCGCTTTGAGTTTTCCATTGATTTCCCGGCGGGTAAGATAAGCGTTATAAATATTGACAATCGATTTTTGAACTTCAATATCGGGAATGGGGATTTTAACATCTCGCATATCTTCCCATCCAAATGTTTCCCTCGCGCTGCCCCATGAATGGAAGCGTGCATATCGGTCAAATTCAGATCGGCTAAAAAACATGCGCAAATAACATGGTATCAGCTTATCTTTATTGATTACATGGAATACCTCATACGACGACGAACACAGATAAGTATCGTTTGTATTATTATGTGCAAGTGATATTTTTTCACCATTACGCGACGTCACTGTAACATATGCAAAAGAGTCCGGTTCGACAAACAAATATGGCCTTAGGGAAACCCCTTTCATGTCCGCCTTTGTTTCGATAAATCTTTTTTCGATTGATACTCCTTTTACGGAGTCAACCCCATATGCCAGGTTATCGTTTTTGGCTTCGCAAGGCATAAGGTATTCTCCTATTGCTTTATGCGGTAAATCACGGCGCAACTCATCAATATACGCGTCACAGGTCAGTTTAAGATCTTCCAGCCCTCGTTCATAGGCTCTTTGGTTTGCCAACATCGCATTGTAAACATCAACATACTTCTGTTGGACAGGTAACGTTGGGAGATCGAGCTTCATTTCGCATAAAGCATCCCACGAGAAGACCTCTGTTGAACTCCCCCATGATCTGTAACAGGCTTCTCGATCCCACTCAGATCGACTAAAATGCATATATAGATACTCTGGTAAAATAAGCTCTTTGGCATCCTGTTTTATACGGAAAGCCGTGTTATTCCAACTAATAATAAAAGAATCTTTGGTATCATTATAACCAAGTCCAATTTTCTTACCATGTGTTCGCGGATTATAAACAAACCCATCAGGGTTTACAACAAGAAATCGGCTCAACTCAGTTCCGGCAACATCCGCCTTTGTCGGTATAATCTGCTTGGTGATAGTCATGCCGCGAACATCTTCTTCACTGAAACGTAAGTCAGAGTTAATTTCAAGTGTCTGTTCGATTAACTCTCCGATCCGATAATTACTCAACCCCATAGCCAATCCCCTTGAACGCCTCGGTCAACAACGCCTGAGATTCCTTTTCTGCACGGATTATCTCGTGCATCTCAGCCTGAATCCGTTTCATCTCCGATTCATAATTGATTTGCAAATCATGGTCGATAAATTCAATATATTTGCTGGGTGCAAGGGAATAGTCTTTGCCCCGAATCTCTTCCAACGCTACTGTTTTACAGAGTTCCGGCACGTCGGCATATTCGTTGCCGGTCTGCCAATCGGTGTAAATCTTTTTGATCGCGGCGATCTGCTCTTCTTTGAACATCAGGAATTTTTTCTCATATACGTTCGTGTTCCAGCGTCGCAGATCCACAAACAGGAGTTCCTTTTGCCGATCGCGCAGATTGCGCCCGTTGAGAGAGCGTACTTTTTTATTGTTGTTAATGATCCACAGCGTTACGGAAATGTCAGTGGAGTAGAACATCTCACGGGGCAGGACGATAATCGCCTCAACTTTGTCATTTTCAATCAACTGCTTGCGGACTTTATACTCTTCGCCACCGCGTTCAATGCGCCGTTGGCCAGCAGAAAACCGGCAATACCGTTGGTTACGTCGAGTTTGGAGAGCATATGCAAAATCCAGGCATAGTTGGCATTGGCTACCGGCGGAATGTCGTATCCTTTCCAGCGGGGATCGTCAGTGAGCTCATCGGCGCCGCGCCAGTTTTTCAAGTTGAACGGCGGATTTGCCATGATATACTGCACTTTGACATCCGGATGTTGGTCTTCGAGAAATGTTGAAGCATTTTTCTTGCCAAAATTAGAAGAGATCCCGCGTATTGCCAAATTCATCTTGGCCAGTCGCCAAGTATCCGGTTTTGATTCCTGTCCGAGAATGGAAATCTTGGCACGGTTTCCATGATGACGTTCTACGAATTTTATCGACTGGACAAACATCCCGCCGGAGCCGCAGCAGGGGTCGTACACTTGCCCGTCGTAGGGTTCGATCAGTTCGGCAATCAATTCGACGATGCTAGAAGGCGTGTAGAATTCTCCGTTTTCTTTCCCAGTTCCTTGTCCCAATTCAATGGCGAAAACCTGCAGGAAGTATTCATACACGCGCCCGATCAAATCTTTTTCATGAAACCGCATTTCGTCAATTTTGTTGATTTCATCAATAAGGGCTTTTATATCCTCGCTCCGCAGCCCTAATGTGGAATAAAAGTTCTGCGGCAATGCGCCTTTTAATGGCGGATTCTTATCCTCAATGTCCGCCATGGCTTTATCCAGGATCACGGCAATATCATTGGCGCTGGCGTTTTTTACGATGTGCGACCAACGGGATGTTTCATTAAGATAGAAGACATTCTTGGCACGATAAAAAGAATCTTTCTCCAGGAACGCTGGTACATCCCCGTGCTCCTGCATGATTTCCGCGCGGCGTTTTTCAAATTTATCTCCCGTGAATTTGAGGAATACCAAGCCCATGACCGCATCACGGTTATTTTCACCACTGACCTTGCCACGGAAAATAACGCGGCAATTCCACATGATGGTTTCCAGTGACTGTTCCTGCACTTTTTTTGCTTTTGCCATTCCATTCTCCCATTTGTTTATAGATTGTTGATGTGGCCGGCAGCAATAGTCGGTTCCATCGCAACGCGGCCCTTCTCTTGTTTCGCGTTTTCGTTTCCAATTTCCTGCCCATGGAAAATTTAAATCCAGCGCTAGGTTTCTACTGGACAAATTGCACCCTGAGTACTATAATACAAAGTAACAATACCTGCCACGCCTCTGGGGCGGCTTTTAGCCGCAGCAAGCGCACCCCGGCGGGTTTTTATTTTTGCCCTGGAGGTTTTTTGGCATGACCTACAGCAAACCGGCCTTGACATTGGATCAGCAAATCGAGCACCTGAAGTCTTGCGGCATGATTTTGCCGGATCAGGAACAGACCAAACGCGACCTGGCCCATAAAAATTACTATCGGCTGCGCGCCTACTGGTTGCCGTTTGAAGTGGGGAAACCCGGTGATGAAGCCACCTATCTGAAGCCGGATACAACCTGGCCCAAGATCATGGCGATCTATGAATTTGACCGGTTGCTTAGAGAACGTCTAATGGATACGATCCAGCGGCTGGAGATTTCAGCGCGTACCGGCTTTGCTTATTTTTTAGCCATTAAATACGGTCCGCATGCCCATGAAAACCCGACTCTTTTCTTTAACGCTGAAATACACGCCAAGTTGTTGGAAAAATTAATTGCCGATTATGCGGATAGTCAGGAAGTGTTTGCCGCGCATCACCGGGAAAAATATCCCGATCTTAAAACGCCACCCATTTGGGCTGCCTGTGAGCTGATGACGCTGGGGCAACTGTCCCGCTGGTATGGTGCACTCAAAAGCACTGCCGATCAAAAGCTCGTTGCCAAACAATATGGCTTGCACGAAATGTTATTACGCTCTTTTCTGCACCATTTGACGGTGGTTCGCAATATTTGCGCTCATCATGGGCGAATCTGGAATCGCACGATGGTTGTAAAAATGATGCTTCCATCGGATCGCCGCATTACCCATTTGTTTAATCATAAAAGCCCTGACCGCATTTATAACACTATCGTAATGCTTGCATTGATCCAGTGCATCATCGATCCGGCCTGCACCTGGACCCAGGAATTGAAAACTTTCATCGCAGCAAATCCTGAGATTAATTTGACTGCCATGGGTTTTCCAGTGGATTGGCAAGAACGCTGGGAGCGGGTAATACTGAAAGAGTAGACAGGGGGCGACTATCCCCCCCCCGTTGAGAAAAGGGCTGTCTCAAAATAGGTTTTTAAACCTGCTTGAGACAGCCCTTTTTTACGTTTCGCCGAAAGTGCTTTTTCGGGGCTAAAATGTCACGTTTTTTTCGGTTTCCAGAGAACCAGGGCCGCCAGTTCGTCCCGGTTGCGGACAACTAGCTTGTCGTAAATCTCCTGAACGATGTTGCGTACCCGCCCGACGGAAAGGGATTCCTGCCGGGCAATCCGTGCATACGGGATGCGGGACGCCGCTTGCGTAGCGATCCGAAGTTCCCGCAGGGTCAGAATCAGCGGAACATTGTCCCTGGCGAAGCGGTTGTGGAACCTGGCCCAATTCTTCCAAGTCTCCTGCCATTGCGCCAGTAGAGCGTTGCAGACATGAGGATATTGCTGCTCGACGCATTCTTCGACAAGGCCGCCAAGGTTGGCGACGTTTTCCGCGAACGGGGTGATGAAACCATGCGGCATCCCGAAGGACAGCGCTTCCTGCAGGTAACCGCGGGCCCGGTCTTTTTCACCGAGACCGACGCAGGCCGACGCGCACATCAGCAGCAGCTGGATATACATTACCGCGCCTCTTCCCTTGCGAAGGTTGAGCGTAGTATGGGCGACAGAAAACATTTGCGGATAGTCCGCAAGATTCTGCAGATATTTCACCCGCAGGTACAGCGCGAAAGGAACCGCCTCCTCCGGCAAACGGGAAAAATCTCCTTCCTTGAGCCAGCCGGGAGCCATTTCCGGCGCGAACATGCTTACCGCTGCGGTCGCCGAAACGGTTTCCGCCAGTACTGCGGCGTAAGGCGTATCGCCAGTTTCGATTCGCTGTTTCAGCAACGCTTCAATTCGGTCATACAGTTCAGAATCGTTGGTGCTGATGGCTAAAATCAGTGAAAGTGTGCAGGCGCAAAGGCAGGTGGATTCGTCACCCAGCGCCTCTGCAGCCAACTGTTTGGCTTGGCCGAAATTGCCGCGCAGATACGCGATTTCGCCTAAACATTGCTTGCGGAACGCTTCCGTTTCCAGCGTCTGCATTACAGTATCCAATTCTTCTCCCGGCAAGAGTCTTTCCCCCGCCAATAGCAGGCAGGATAAAATTGTAGACTTTTCCGGCAGACTCTCCTGTCGCGGAGCACCCGGTTTTTCTGCGTAAGGCGGGATCATCCAGGACCGTCCGTATTTTTTTACATCAGGCACGCGCCCCTCCGCCAGAAGGCGCTGAACATAACGCAGGGAAACGCCCCAGCGTTCCGCCGCCTGTTGCGCGGTCATCCATTGCAAAGACATCTGTATTCCCCTGTCGAATTAAAGTTGCGATATTTGCCTGGCCGTTTATGCGTACAATTTTATTATATATCCACCGGCAGCAAATAGGCAACCAACGCAGTTTGACTCTGCGCCAAGCCTTGCTAACGCCTTTCTTTCGGCAGCGCACTTCGGACGGACGCCGGAATCAACCGCTGCACCCATTGCTGCACTGTTTCGTATTTTTTGTGATACAGCCAGCCCAGATACACCACCAGCAGTCCCAACCCGGAAAGCACAAACGGAAACAACAGGGAGTTCTCGAAAACTCTCCAGGCGAGATGTCCCAGGTAGCCGAAAAATCCCACGCCGCCGAGAATGACGAACACCCTGCGGTTCAGCAGTATCCCGGCGCCCATCAGTCCCGCATTGATCAGGCAATAAATGAACTTGGACAATTCCGTGTCCGAGCGCAG
>CAZSRN010000009.1:12291-22926 GCA_964609115.1 uncultured Veillonellaceae bacterium
ATCGTCAATCCGCCCCAAAAAGTAATCGCACCAAAAATATACAGCCATTTTGCGTAATCGATCCGGCTCCGGCGATCTACATAGAGCGCCGCAACAATCATGAACAGACCGAAGGCGATGGATACCTGCTGCCGGAGATAGTTCGAGTACCCGTTCTCCGCAAGAGCCGGTGCAATATCTATGGAAATAAACCAGAGCACAAACGCAACCGGCGCCATGGCAAAAGGAATTTTGCCGTACCGCAGCGAAACCAGACCCGCAGCGAGCGTTGCCATCTCCATCGGAAACCAGCCGCCTTTGACATAATGATAAAAATTACGATAGCGGCCCGGTTCCTGGAACGGCCAGCTTCCGAACTCCGTTTGCAGGCCGAACACCGCGAGCGGCGTCATGCACACCGCCATCACGATAAACAAGCCGCTGAGCACGGTCGATTTTTTCCGCAAATACCAACCCGCGCCGCAAAACCCCGCCGCATAAGCAGCGGCAATCCCAAACAGTCCTGCGCCGCGGGAGGTTTCCCAGACGGTATTCATCAGCCAGCCCATCGCGCTGATCACAATCAGCGTTCCCAGATAATAGAGAAACCGGCTGAAATTCGACTCCGCGGGTTCAGCCTGCGGAAGCATTTCCGGCCCATCCTCCGACCATAACTGCACCAGTTGCTCCGCCTGATTCGGCGTAATGACGCCCCGATCTACGGCTTCGCGAAACTTTTCTTCGGGCTGCTTCATGCTTGCACCCCTCCATTGAAAGGTTTTTGCATTTTCATCGTGAAAAACGGATGGGCGTCGCATCCGCCAGCTTTGCCATAAATTCCGGCGCGGCAGGCAACTTCTCCGTCACCCACCAGGGTTCATGCTCAGCCAACTGCTTCTCGCTGAAAGTGCCGGTCGCCACACCGATCGTGTACGCGCCGATATTTTTGCCGCAACGAACGTCGTTGGGCGTATCGCCAATAACAAACACCCTCGCCGGGTCCGCTCCCGTCAGCGACTCAACGGAACGCAGGGCGCGATGAGCCACATCGTCGCGGGTCCGCGAATTCTCGCAAAAAGCGCTGCGGTCAAAATCGAAAAAACTTTCCAATCCAAATTTCCGCATCTTGAGCTGGGCGCCTCTGCGGCTGTTGCCTGTCAGTAACAGCGACAACGCCCCCGCCTCGCGCAACGCCGCCAATATTTCCCGCACAGACGGCAACACCTGTCCCTCGTGCTGCGCCAAATGCTCCGACAGCAGCTCTTCATACCGGTCGGCCAACGCTGTGATTTCCTGATGAACGGCAGCCCGCCCGGTCAGGTTTTCAAGAATCTGCCCGGCAATGGAATAATCGGTCATTCCGGCTGCCTGAATCTCGCGATAATCTACCGGCCCCAGCCCACGCTCGGTTACTGCCGCCTGAAACGCATACAGTCCCGCTCTGCCGGTACGAACCAGCGTTCCGTCAATATCCCAGAATATAATATCCAAAAAGCTCTTCCCTTCCGTATCGAGTTCTGCTTCCATTATACAGATACAACAGGACAGTGCCAAACAAAAAAGCGCCCGTTATCCAACGGACGCAAAAAATAAACTTGGCGACTGCCCAAAAAATCAGTTCTGTTTCTTCTTCTTTTTCTGCTTTTTCTCAGAAATTACCAAGCTCTCCATGCCTTCCAGCAATTCTTTGACTTCCCGCTCGCCTTCGGCGAAACGTTCGGCTTCCTCAGGCGACAGGTAACGCAGCAACGTCATCAATTCCCCGACATGCACTTTTTCTTCGTCCCGGATGTCCGCGATCACGGCTTTCGCCACCGGATCGTCGGTAGCCTGCACGTGCGCATCATAAAGGTAGATGGCTTCCAACTCTCCCGCAATATCCAGGCGAATAGCCTGAATCAGTTCTTCCTTCGTCAGTTTGCGGTTGACGTTGCCCTGAAACGGATTTGCAAAGTTTGGCATACTCTCATCCCTTTTCCTGCATGAATGCAAATAACTATCCTGTAGTTATTGTATCACAGTTCTTGCAAAATATTCCTGTTGCTCGATTTTTTCCGCGCCTTTTCGGATTCTTAAAAACAAGCTTATAAATGTCTTAATTTTCTGGAAAATTTTTCAGTATAGTGTTACGATAGTATCGTGAATCTCATCTTTATCGAAAGAGGTGATTTTATCGAGAAAAACTAAATCGTTTTATCTCTCCTGTTTTGGGTAACGGATTTGCTTTTCACGGCCAATCTATTAAACAAGGAGGATGAAAATGAAAAAAATGCTTGGGTTCCTGACTTTGTTCGCAGTGGTTGCACTTTTGGTTCAATTGCCGCTTGGCGCCGCAAATGCCGCAGTCGGCGGGGAATACGTCGACATGAAACGCGAAGCGTTTCAAAAAGAAGTTAACGGAAAAATGGTGGATCTATATACGTTGACCAACAAAAACGGCATGGTTGCAAAAATTACCACCTACGGCGGCAAATTGCTTCAATTGCTGGTTCCTGACAAAAACGGCAAGCTGGGGGATGTCGTTCTGGGTTATGAAACCTTGCAACAAACCATCGAGGGCCAAGGTTCGCTCGGCGCTACTGTCGGACGATACGCAAACCGTATCGGCAAAGGACAGTTCTCGCTTGACGGCGCGTCGTACCAACTTTCGCTCAACAACGGCCCCAATCATCTGCATGGCGGAATCATGGGCAGCCGCTTCCAGGTTTTTGATGCCGTACAGCCTGATTCGCGGACGCTTCAACTGACGTATTACTTCAAAGACGGCGAAGAAGGTTACCCCGGCAATTGCCTGATGCGGGCCGTTTATTCCCTGACGGACAACAACGAGCTGGTTGTTACCTATGACGCAGTCACTGACAAACCGACCATCGTCAATTTTACCAACCATGCTTTCTATAATCTGGCCGGAGCGGGCAGCGGCACGATTCTCAACCACATACTGACGCTAAATGCCGATCATTTCACTCCGGTCGACGGCACGTTGATCACCACCGGCGAAATTCGCCCAGTTAAAGGGACCGTTATGGATTTCTCCCAACCCACGGCCATGGGCGCACGGATCAATGATTCCTACGAACAGTTGAAATATGGCCCCGGCTACGATCACAACTTTGTTCTCAACAAAACTTCCACTGCCCTGAGTTTTGCCGCCCGCGTATACGAGCCGACCTCCGGGCGAATCCTGGAAATCTACACCACCGAACCCGGCATTCAATTCTACGCCGGTAATTTTCTGGAAGGCAAAGTACCCCGCGATGTCGGCAAAGGCGGCAAACTGTATAAGTTCCGGGAAGGTTTCTGTCTGGAAACCCAACACTTCCCGGATTCCCCGAATAAACCGAACTTCCCGTCCACCGCTCTGCGCCCGGGAGAATGGTTTACTTCCACCACCGTCTACAAGTTCTCCGTCAAAAACTGAGTCGGCGCGCTAGCCTGAAACAATTTCTGATAGCAAAGGAACCCGCGAAAATCGCGGGTTCCTTGCTCATTAAAGATTTGCTTGGCGAAAATACCAAGCCTTACTTTTCCGTTAATCTCTTGATATTCGCGCCGATCCCCGTCATTTCTTCGTAGAATCTGGGGAAGGATACGCCGACAAATTCGGCGCTGTCGATCAGGGTGCTGCCCTCTGCAGCCAATGCCGCACAGGAGCAGGCCATCACAATACGATGGTCATGATGTCCGCTTAAACGAGTTCCCTTCAGTTCAGAATGATAAATCGTCAGGGAATCTTCGGTTTCATCGAATTTTCCGCCCATCTTTGTCAGCTCTTCCTTGATGGATTTGGCTCTGTCGGTTTCCTTGAGGCGGCAGGCCTGAATATTTTTCAGCACCGTTTTCCCTTCGGCTTTGCTGCCCAGCACCGCCAGCGCCGGAATCGCATCCGGCATATTTCGGCAATCAATCTCAATCCCGTGCAAGACCGATCCGCCTTCAATCACCACGCCGTCGCGTCCGTTATTGAGCACTTCCACTTTTCCGCCCATGTCGCGGATAATCTCCACGAACACTTTTTCGCCCTGATGATCATGGATATCCATGTTTTGAATCGTGATTTTCGAGTCGGTGATCGCAGCGGCGACCATCGGATACGTCGCGCCGCACCAGTCGGAAGGAACGGTTTTGGTAAACGGTTGGTAGGTCTGTCCACCGGGAATAATGAATTCCTCAAAGTTGTTGTTGGTAATGCTGATGCCTGCTGCGTTCAGCCAGTCCAGCGTAAGCGATGCGTACGGTCTTTCGCCCAAATTATCCACCACAATCCGGGTATCACCCTGCAGGCTGGGGCAGGAAATGAGCAGACCAATGAGCCATTGCACGTTTACTCCGGGAAATTGCACGGTGCGACCGCCTTGGATCGGCCCCTCGATCATCAACGGAGCGAGTTCATTGTCCCGGGTAGAAGTCGCCTTGCCGCCCAGCTCGCGAATCGCCTTTAGCAGCGGCGCAATCGGGCGATAGCAAATTTGGTAGTCGCCGGTAATAATGGTTTTCCCCTTGATAAGCGAAGCAACTGTAGTAATAATATAGTACCCGGTGCCCGAATTACCCACATCCAAAACCGCCGCCGGAGCTTTCAAATCCATGCCGATTCCTTCGATAATCCATTCGCTGTCGCTGGAGCAGTCAATTTTGGCCCCCAACGTGCGGCAGCAATTGATGATGGAATAGCTGTCAATTCCCGGCATTGGATTGTAAATCCGGGTTTCTCCCTTGGCCAAAGTACCCAGAACGATTCCCCGGGCAGTGCCTGACTTCGAACCTGGAATGCGAACACTTCCGTTTAGACTTTTCGTAGGATCAATTAAATACATCATTCCAACTGTCAGCTCCTCATATCAAACTATTTCACTTACTATCCAGTTGTCTGCTTATTCGAGTCCAAAATAGGCTTGAACCACCCGTTCATCCTTGAGAAGCTCTGCAGCCGGGCCGCTGAGTGCAACCTTTCCCGTTTCCAGCACATACCCTCTGTCCGCAATTTCAAGCGCCATTTCCACATTTTGTTCCGAGATCAGCATGGCCTGCCCATCCCGTTTGAGAACTCCGAAAATTTCGATCAGCCTCTCCCGGATAATGGGGGCCAATCCCATAAAGGGTTCATCCATCATCAGAATCTCCGGATGCGCCATCAGTCCGCGCGCAATCGCCAACATCTGTTGTTCGCCGCCGGAAAGCAGCCCGCCGGGTCGATCCAGCTTATCCGCAAGCTCGGGAAAATAGTTGAACGCTTTTTCAAAATCGGCTTCTTTCGGTTTTCCTTGGCAATAGGCGCCGATAATCAAATTTTCTTTTACGCTGAGGTCGGGGAAAATGCGCCGTCCCTCCGGCACGTGGATAATGCCTTGCCGAACCAACAGATGAGGCGCGCTCCCTACGATGGATTTCCCCTTCCAGAGGATCGTCCCTGCGCTGATCGGATTCAATCCCGATATGGCCCGAAGCAGCGAACTCTTCCCGGCTCCGTTGGCGCCCACAAGAACGACCACTTCCCCTGTGCCGACTGCTATCGATACCGAATCCAGCGCACGGACCGCCCCGTAAAACAGGGTGACATTTTTCAGCTCAAGCATGCTTCCGCCTCCCTAGGTACGCTTCGATAACCTGAGGATCCTGCAGGATCTGCCGCGGCGGTCCGGCGGTAATGTTGCGGCCATGCACCAGAACATACGCATCGTCGCAGATATTTGTAATCAGACGCATATTATGTTCAACCAACAAAATGGTCACCTTATTGGCACGAATGCGGTCGAGCAGCACTGCCAATGCTTTGGTTTCCTCTTCGTTCATTCCTGCCGCCGGTTCGTCGAGGAGAAGGAGGCGAGGCTTGGCGGCCAGGGCGATGCCCAGTTCCAGCAGCCGTTGCTGTCCATAGGGAAGCTGACGGGCTTTCAAATCGCGATAGGGCTGAAGCCCGGTAAAATCCAGAACCGCGTCCACGCTCACCCGGGCTGCCTCCAGTGCAGGATCGCGCCGGGCAACGATATCGTTCAGAAGTTCCTTCCACGGTTGACAAAAGACATAGCTGCCCAACATCAGATTATCCAGAACCGTCAAATTGGGAAAAACATTCGTCAATTGGAAAGTTCGGGTCAATCCCATACCCACCAGGGTATACGCCGGAATCCCCGTGATTTCTTTTTCTTCAAACAGAATCTTTCCCGTCCGGGGGCGCACCGACCCGGTGATGACGTTCAGCAGGGTTGTCTTGCCTGCGCCGTTGGGGCCGATGAGAGCGGTAATGGTTCCGGGCTGGACATCAATATTGATTTTTTCCAACGCCAGAAGTCCGCCAAAGGCTACGGTTACATCCTCAATTTTCAAGAGTGACATCATGCCGCCTCCTTTCGGGTCTTGCTGCGCAACGTAGCCACCAGTCCGAGAAGTCCCTTCGGGGCAAACATGATGACGGCCAGCAGAATAACGCCGAAGATCAACAGTCGAAACCCTTCCGCAAATCTAAGAACTTCCGGCAGCAACGTAACGACCATGGCGCCGAGGACCGGCCCCGACGAAGTGGCTTCGCCGCCGATGATGACCATCGTTACGATGTTTACATTCAGCAGGGTGTCAAACACTTTCGGACTAATAAAGCCTGTGTAATGCGCGTAAAGAGAACCGGCAATTCCGGCGAATGCCGCGCCAATGACAAAAGCGGCCATCTTGATATGAAAAGGATTGATTCCTACCGCTTCCGAAAGATTGTAATTTTCTTTCAGCGCGGTAAGCACCCGGCCGAGCGAAGTCCGTTCAATACTGCGGCTCAACAAATACAACAGGGCCGCCCCGGCAAAAGTGATATACCAATAGTCCTGTTCGTCTACTGCTTCGAAAATCGTCGTTCCGCCTGCAAGCAGCTGTGCCGAGGGAATGCCGGGAAGACCCATCGGCCCGCCGGTGAGTTCGACCCAGTTGGATGCGACCAATTGCATGATCAGGCAAAAGCCCAACGTAACGATGGCAAAATAGGGCCCGCGCAGTTTCAGCACCGGATAGCCGATGGCGATACTGGCCACGCCCGCTATCACCGCCGCTCCAA
Source organism: uncultured Veillonellaceae bacterium (assembly GCA_964609115.1). Lineage (GTDB taxonomy): Bacteria > Bacillota > Negativicutes > UBA1444 > UBA1444 > UBA1444. The sequence goes on from CAZSRN010000009.1 coordinate 19,313, forward strand.
TCGTGGTATATATCACATTGCCGTTGGTGGCAAAAGCGATCAAAGCCCCCGCATAGGCTCCTATGCCGAAAAAACTGGCATGACCCAAAGACTTGTCGCCGACGAAGCCCAAAATTAGGTTCAGCCCCAGTGCCAGCATACTGTTGATTGCGATCATGATCATCAGATGCAAATAGTAATTATTGGTCAAAACGAAAGGAAGCGCCGCAGCCGCAACCAATGCAACAGCCCAACCTATCAAGCCTTTGCTCATTCCGTCCGCCTCCTCAACCTTGGCGCGTTTTCTGTCCGATGATACCCTGCGGTCGAAATAGCAGGACGATGATCATCAGTAAATACCCAATGGCATCTTTATAAGCAACAGAGATATACACGGAGCCGAACGCTTCCGCCAGCCCCAGCAGCAACCCGCCCAAGATGGCTCCATATACGTCGCCCAAGCCGCCCAGAATAACTACGGCAAGGCCTTTGAGAAGAGCCATCCTCCCAACATAGGGGTCCAGAACCGCCTGGGGAATCAAAAGCACTCCGGCGACTGCCGCCAGTCCGGTGCCCAATGCGAAGGTAACGGACTTGATGGCTTGTATGTTGATTCCCATCAGGCAGGCCGCGTCGGTATCGCGGGCCACAGCGCGCATCGCCAGGCCCAGGCTGGTCCGTTTCAGCAAAATAATCAGCAGGCCGGAGATAAAGAGGGAGATCAACACGGCGAACAAATCCTGCTGACTGAGGTGAATTCCTCCGATATTAAAGGGTTTATTGGCAAAAGGCGACGGTAGAAGATACGGATCCGGACCGAAAGCAACCAGGGCCAAACTTTGAAAAATAGTCATCAGCGCCAATGTGACCAAAAAAGGGGCCCATATGGAGCTTTCCTTGCTTTGAACCGGCAGAATCAAAAACCGATTGGTCGCCACGCCCACTATGCCGATGATCAACGCCGCAGCAAACAGCGCAGCGATATAGGGAAGTTGAAGATGGGCAATGACAAGGTATGCGGCAAAAGCGCCCAGCATATAAAATTCTCCGTGGGCAAAATTGATCACCCGGCCGATACCGAACGTTAACGTCAACCCCAGCGCCAACAGCACATAGATCATTCCATTGACAATGCCTGAACTGATCGTCTGAAATAATAACATAACCTTACACCCCGCTGCTATTTGGCAATTATGAAATCGTTCCCCTTCACTTGGGAAATATATGTTTTCAGCACCGGATCGCCGTTTTCATTGAAAGCCCACTTGCCGCGCGGCCCCAGCCAATCTGTTTTACGCATTTGGTCGCGGAGCTTGTCGCTGGTTAGCGGCCCTTCCACCCGTTTGATGGCTTCAGCCACAATCCACATGGTTTCCCAGCCCTGAACCGCGAATTTGGTTTCCGGCAATTTGTTATAGTCTTTTTGGAACGCCTCCAGGAATTTCTTGGAGGCCGGATCATCGAAGCTTACTGCCCAATCCACCGGAATATACATTCCCTCGCCTGCGCCCTGGCTGAGCCGCAGGAATTCCTGCGTGGCCGCTTCGCCGGAAGCGATGATCGAAGATTTTAACTGCAACACCTTCGCCTGTTTGACAATCATGGAGGCCTGCACCGAATTTGCCACGATATACAGCACATCCGGATTCAGACTCTTGATGCGGTTCAGTTCGGCGCTGAAATCCGTGGCTCCGGGATCGTAGAAACCGGTATATACGGGTTTGGGAGTTCCGTGTTTTGCATACAGCCCGGTGGCGGCGGCTACCGTAGCCCGTCCCAGGTCCTCATTCGAAGCCAGAAAAGCTACCGTCTTGGCGTTCAGTTTCTTGCTGACGAACTCGCTGAATGACTCTTCCCGGATCGGCGCCGTAGCGGTAACCCGGAAGAAATACTTGTCATTGTTCTGTGATAGTTTCGGCAGCATGGAAACCGGGGTTACGAGAACCACCTTCTGTTTCATTGTTAACTGCTGAATGGCGGCAGTGGAAGAGCTGCCGATCGAGCCGAGAATGATGGAAACCTTGTCGCCTGAAATAAGCTTTTTCGCGGCGGACACCGCTTCATCCGGCATATTCCGGTCATCGAGAACAACAAGCTCAATCTTCTTGCCGCCCAAGCCACCGGACCCGTTGATGATTTTGGCCGCGGATTGCATGCCGTCGACTACCCCCTTGCCGATACTGGCCTGGTTTCCGCTGAGCGGAGCGATGACTCCAATCTTGATCGTGTCGGCTTTCTTTTCTCCGCCGCCGCCACAGCCGACGGCTCCAAACGCGAAGACCAGCACCAACCCCAGGATAAACAGACGTGAACACATCGATTTCATATTCTCTCCCCCTATCAATAAATTTTGTTCCAACAAATTGCCTTACAAAAGCGCATTGGGCGAGATCGCATGGGTTACTTCCAGTAATCGTTTGCGGAACAGTTCGATCCGCTCTTCCGTAAATGAAGAAGACGGCGCCAACAATCCGATCGCGGCGACGACTTTGCCTTGCCGGCCGAAGACCGGCGCAGCGATGCCCGAAACTCCGGAAATGGTTTGATCGTGGGCCACAATGTACCCGTCCCGGCGCACTTGTTCAAGCAACTCATGAAGTTCTCCGGCGCTGATGATGGAACAATCCGTCAAATGGTCCAAGGGATCAGCCATCAGCAATTCATCCACTGCGGCAGCAGGCAGATAGGCCATCAGGATTTTCCCGAGAATGCCGCGGTGAGGCGGACAAACCCGTCCGACCGTAGCAGATACCTTGAGTTCCGTATCCGCTTCACGCTTGTTGATATACACCAGCTTCCCTTCACATAGGACCCCCACCAGAATGGTGCAGTGCGTATCCGCCGCCAGACGATCCAGATGCGGTTCCAGAACGGAACGCCAATCGTAGCGGCTCATGACATTTTGACTCCACTCCATGGTTTTGATTCCAGGACGATACGTCTTTGTTTCCGGAGAATAACTCACGACATTGTGTGCAGCCAGCGTCCAAAGCAGTCGATGCACGGTTGCGCGCGGCATTCCCGTCAGCTTGGTTAATTCGGCCAGCGTACGTCCATCCTTGCCGGCCGCGACAGCATCCATGATCATAAAAGTTTTTTCAAGGGATTTTATTACATCCACTGAGCTCACCTCCCTTCGTCTCACATTGTGGGCATGCGTCTCATTTTATTGCATTGATTAATATTATTCATTGACTGCTGAATTCCTGCTATAAAATTCTGTAATCAATTATTTTTTAAAAATTTTCCGTGTACTCCCGGTTTTGCGGACAAAATAAAAAAACGAGACTCTGCACACCCGCCGCAGCGGACTCGTCAGAGTCTCGTTTTTTCTGTTTTTCTACTTTTTCAGCCTATGCCTGACGCTTCACCGTCGCGGAAGAATCGAACAGCTTCCGCACGCTGTTGGAAGCGATCAGCAGCGCCAGTGTAATCAGCGCAATCGCCACAATGAGCTGCAAGCCGTCCGTCAGGAACACGAAGTTGCCTGTCCCGGAGATTTTTTTGATGATGCCGTAAATGGACATCAGCAGCGCGAGCAGCGTAGCGGCAAACATGAACGCCATCGGAATATACAGCATCTTGCCTTCACGCCCGCTGATTTTTAGGAAAACCGCCAGCGCGATCAGCACCAG